>CAYFYS010000305.1:0-3626 GCA_964347365.1 uncultured Rhodospirillaceae bacterium
GGCTCGGCCGGCGCGGCAGCTCTGCGCGCGGCTTTCGGGATGAGATTCGCCCTGGCCAGCGCCGGGGTCGTGCTCGGGATCGGACTTGCCGGTGCGGCGGGCGCGGGCGACATGCCGAGCTTGGTGGGTTGGCGGCTGGTCCAGGGATTGGGCGGCGGCGCGGTCGCCTCACACGGCTACGGGCTGATCGCGATCGCCTATCCGCAGCGCCTTCAAAGCCGGGCGCTCGGCGTGGTGTCCACCGTCTGGGGGATATCGACGTTGGCCGGGCCCGGCTTCGGAGCGGTCTTCGCCGAGTTCGGGATCTGGCGCGGCGCGTTCTGGAGCCTGCTCGTCCTGGCCGCTCTGTTCTCCGGCCTCGCCTGGCGCCTGGTCCGGGACGAGCGCGGACATCGTCGGATTTCGCAGATCCCTTTCGGGCGCCTGGCGCTGCTGTGCATGGCCGTCCTGTCGATGAGCGCGACCTCGCTCGCGATGCCGTCTCTGGCCCAGACCGTGCTGATCCTGGCCTCGATCGCCGCTGCAGCGCTGGCGTTCCTTAGCGATGCCCGCGCCGAGGACAGGATATTCCCGCATGGCGCCGCCCTGCCGACCACGACGGAAGGTGCGCTCTGCTGGATCCTGTTCCTCGTCTCGGTCGTCCTCTCCCTGTCGAACACCTTTGCGACCTTCTTCCTTCAGGCGCTGCACGGGGTCTCCCCGCTCGCGGCAGGCTACATCTACGCCGCGCAGTCGATCATGTGGACGGCGAGCGCGCTTGTGGTTGCCACCGCGCGCGCCGGGCACGAAGCGGTTGTCATCCTCGCCGGGCTGATGGTGATGCTGGCCGCCACGGCGGCAATCGCGCTGTTCGTAGACGCCGGCCCGGTCATCCTAATCGCCGTCACCCTGGCCGTCAGCGGCATCGGGCTCGGCATGCTCAACAACCCGGTCATCCAGAGCATCATCGCCGCCGCTCCGGAGGCGGAAAAGCACATCGCCGGCACCTCGGTCCAGACCATCCGCAACATGGGCATCTCCTTCGGCGCGGCGACGGCCGGCCTGGTCGCTTCCGCCGCCGGTCTTGCCGATGGGACGGGCCGTGCGACAACCGCCTCGGCGATGGAATGGGTGTTCGGCGTCGGCACCGTGTTCGCTGCGGTCGGTCTTGCGCTGGCGCTGGCGAACATGGTTCGATCCCGGCGATGACGCCGCGGAGAGCGCCCATGCCATCTGATCCCGTTCCCCTGATCGATATCGCACCGATGCTGGCCGGAGATCCGATCGGCAAGCGGCGGATTGCCGCCGAAGTCGGCGAAGCGCTGGAGACGACCGGCCTGTTCACGATCGTCGGTCACGGCGTGCCGTGGGATCTCGTCGAAGAGGTCCGCGAGATCGCCTATGCGTTCTTTGCGCTGCCGCTGGAAGAGAAGATGCGGATCCCCCGACCCAGCACGGCCGCAACCCGGGGCTACGATCCGCCGGCAAACCAGGCGTTGGCGGCGACCCTGGGAAAGGATTCCCCGCCCGATCTGCAGGAGATGTTCGGCATGGGAGATTTCGACCTGCCGGACGAGCCCTACTACACTGAGGGCCACGGCGCGGACTTCTTCTCGCCCAACCTGTGGCCGGAACGCCCGGCGGTGATGCGGCCGAAGTTCGAGGCCTATTACCGCGCGCTGGACGGGATCGGCGATACGCTGATGCGGGTCTTCGCCCTGGCGCTGGAAATCGACGAGCACTATTTCGACGACAAGATCGCACGCGCGATCAGCCACATCCGCTTCAACAAGTACATGGCCCAGCCCGCACCGCCACTGCCCGGCCAGCTCCGCGCCGGCGCCCATACCGACTACGGCACGCTCACCATCCTCTACGGCGAGGACAAGCCGGGCGGGCTGCAGGCCTTCGGTCCAGACGGGGAATGGATCGACGTCCGCCCGCCGCCGGGCGCGTTCGTGGTCAATATCGGCGACATGATGGCGCGCTGGACCAACGACCGGTGGGTGTCCACGCTGCACCGGGTGGTCAACCCGCCACGGTCCGAAGATCGGGCCGAACGGCTGTCGATCGCCTTCTTCCACCAGCCCGGACACGATGCGGAGATACGCTGCATCGAGACCTGCCACGGCCCCGGCAGACCGATCAAATATCCGCCGGTGACGTATGGCGCCTATCGCTTTGCGAAGGTGGTGGCCAGCCGAATCAAGGAAGACGAGACTTCCACGCGGCTCGCGCCGGTATAGACTGGCCGCAACCGGCCGAGGAGGAACCGCATGCGAAGATTCAAGAACTTCGAGCCGACCGGCGTGATTCCGGCAACGCTTCTCGCCTTTAACGAAGACTTTTCGATCGACGAGGCATCGACCCGGCGCCACCTGCGTGAGGTGTGCGCGACCGAGGGCATTTCTGCGGTTACGGTCAACGCCCATGCTTCGGAAGTCCATGCCTGCAGTCTCGAGGAGCAGGCCGGCGTCCTGGAACTGGCGATGGCGGAGATCGGCGATCGCCTGCCGGTGATCAACGGCGTCTATGCCGACGGAAGCCTGGAGGCCGCGCGGATCGCGCGCATGGCCGAGAACGGCGGCGCATCGGCGCTTCTGGTCCTGCCACCCCATTCGATCGGGCTGTTCGACGGCCAGCGGCGCCCGGAGATGGCGCTTACCCATTTCAAGACCATCGCGGAGGCGACCGATCTGCCGATCATCGTCTTCCAGTATCCCGGCAGCTACGCCTACCCGCTGGATACGCTGCTGGCGATGATCGACGCCGTCCCCAGCATCCGCGCGATCAAGGACTGGTCGCCGCCGATGGTTCATGACAAGCATATCCGCACCCTGCAGGCGCTGCCGCGCCCGGTCCATGTCCTGTCCACCAACAGCGCCTGGCTCCTGGCCTCGCTGAGCATGGGTTGCAACGGGCTCCTGTCGGGCTCGGGCAGCGTGATCGCCGATCTGCAGGTCGCGCTGTTCCAGGCCGTGCAGTCGGGCGACCTCGCGCGGGCGAAGGAGATCGATGCGCGCATCCACCCGACTGCGGCGTGCTTCTATGCCGATCCCTTCGGCGATATGCACAACCGCATGAAGGCGGCGCTGGTGATCCTCGGCCGGATGCCGCGCGCGGTTGTCCGCCCGCCGCTGGTCAAGCCCGGGCCCGAGGAAATCGCGCGCATCGCCCAGGCGATGGCCGATGCGGGGATCACCCGGGACGGCGCACTGTCCGCCGCGGCGTAAGGGTCCGGGCACGGCACGGTCACGATCGAGGCGGGGGATCCGACCGACCGTTCACGACCGGCGCGAACGCCTGGATCCGGCCAGCGGCTTGGGCAGGCTGACGCGGGCTTCCAGCCCGCCACCGTCGCGGTCGGCGAGCGTGATGTCACCGCCGTGACGGCGGATCGCCGCGCGTGCGATGGACAGGCCCAGGCCGGTCCCGCCCGTCTCGCGGCTGCGCGAAGCCTCCAGACGGTAGAAGGGCGCGAATACGGTCTCGCGCGCGGCCTCCGGGATCGAGGGGCCGCGATCGGCGATGACGACGTGGACCGCCATTTCGTCCTCCGACAGGCGCACGGTGGCCTCACCGCCATAGGTGATGGCGTTGTCGATCAGGTTCGACAGCGCCCGGCGGATGGCGATCGGGCTGCAGGA
>CAYFYS010000306.1:0-3622 GCA_964347365.1 uncultured Rhodospirillaceae bacterium
ACGCGACCGGCCGGAGGCCTGTCCAATGTTTCACGTGAAACATCCGGTGGACAAGCGGACAGCCGCGCCGCGCCTGACCACCTCCTCACAGGCCCGGCGACCACGACCGACGCGGTCAACTCATCTGATACGTGTACCGGTCAACTCAGAATGTTCTCGACACGGTTTCCTGTTCCGGCGCGATGCCGTGTCGCCACCGTGCCCTCAGCGGGTCTCGCGTCGGCCGGCGACGGCGGGCTCGACCATGTCGGCGGCTTGCTCCTGGCGTGCCCACATGTCCGCGTAGAAGCCGCGACGGGCGATGAGGGCCGCATGCGTGCCTCGCTCAACGATGCGGCCCCGGTCGAGCACAAGAATCTCGTCGACATCGACAACCGTAGACAGGCGGTGAGCGATGACAAGCGTCGTGCGGTCCGTGGAGACTTGGTCGAGGGCGGCCTGGATTTCGCGCTCCGTCCTGGAGTCGAGCGCCGACGTGGCTTCATCGAACAACAGGATCCGCGGCCGTTTGAGGATCGTGCGCGCGATCGCCACCCGCTGCCGTTCGCCACCGGACAGTTTCAGACCACGTTCGCCGACCATCGTCCGGTAGCCCTCGGGCGTGGCTTCGATGAAGTCGTCGATTGCGGCCATCCGCGCAGCTTCGACGACCTCGTGTTCGGATGCACCGGGCCGGCCGTAGGCTATGTTGTAACTGATTGTGTCGTTGAACAGCACGGTATCCTGCGGCACGATGCCGATCGCCGCACGCACGCTGTCCTGGGTGACATCGCGGATGTCCTGGCCGTCGATCCGGATCGCGCCGGAGTCGATGTCGTAAAACCGGAACAAGAGGCGCGAGAGGGTCGATTTGCCAGCCCCGCTCGGCCCGACGATCGCCACCCGCTTGCCGGCCGGCACCTTGAGCGAGACGTCCCTGAGGATTGGCCGCCGCGCGTCGTAGGCGAAATCGACGTTCTCGAACACCACCTCGCCAGGTCCTTCAGCCAGCGGTACGGCGTCCGCACGGTCTCTGATCTCGGCGTCGATCCGCAGCAGCTGGAACATCGCCTCCATGTCGGCCAGCGCCTGCTTGATCTCGCGGTAAACGAAACCAAGGAAGTTCAGGGGCATGTAGAGCTGGATCATGTAGGTGTTGACCAGCACGAAATCGCCCACGCTCATCCTGCCCTCGGCGACGCCGAAGCCGGCCATCAGCATCACCAGGGTCAGCCCGCAGCCGATGATCAACGCCTGGCCGATGTTGAGAAGCGACAGCGAAGCATTGGAGATCACCGCCGCACGCTCGTAGCGTTCCAGGGCTCCGTCGAAGCGGCCCACCTCGTAGGTTTCGTTGCCGAAATACTTGACCGTCTCGTAGTTCAGCAGGGAATCGATCGCACGGGTGTTGGCTTCCTGGTCGGTCTCGTTCATGCGCCGACGGTATTTGAGCCGCCATTCGGTGACCGCCATGGTGTAGGCAATGAAACCCAGGATGCTGGTCAGGACCACCAGGGCGAACCAGACATCGAACAGGGCCCACAGGATCGCGCACACCATGATGATCTCAAGCAGCGTGGGCAGGATGTTGAACAGCGTGAACCGAAGCAGGAAGTCGATCGCCTTGGTACCCCGTTCGATCGCGCGGGACAGGCCGCCGGTCTGGCGTTCGAGATGGAACCGCAATGCGAGCCGATGAAGATGCCGGAAAACCTTCAGCGCGACCGCGCGGATCGCGCGCTGGCCGACCTTGGCGAAGATCGCATCGCGCAGTTCGGCAAACGCGATCGACAGGATCCGCACGACGCCGTAGCCGACGATCACGCCCACCGGCACGGTGATCAACGGGCCATCTGCACCACCCAGCCGGTCGACGGCCTCCTTGTAGAGCATCGGGATGTAGACGATCGCAACCTTGGCCGCGGCCAGGAACGCCAGGGCCGCGACCACCCGGAGTTTGGTCTCGACCTCGCCCCTGGGCCACAGATAGGGCGCGAGATCGGACAGCGCGCTCCATTCGAAACGGCCTTCCCGGCGGCGGCCGCTCGCGGATCGGTCCTTGGAATTCATGGCAACGCGGATGCCCTGGCGGTCAGGACCATATAGGACCTTGCTGCCGGGCTGACCAGCAACCCGGCACGGGCGCGGCGCCGCAACACGTTGCATCCTGCCCCGATGCTGTGGCACTTACCCCGGGACGAGCCCGGGGTCCGTGACAACCGGAAGGCAGCCCATGTCGACGTTCGACGTCCGCCGCATGGCCACGGCCTGCGTCATCGCCGTGGTGGCGGCCGCACCTGCGGCATTGGCCGAACAGGGTTTTGAATCCTTCCTCGACGGTGTCCGCGACGAGGCGCGCGCGCGCGGGCTAAAGGAGGCAACCATTGCCGCAGCCCTGAACGATGTCCGCCCGATCCTGCGGGTGATCGAGCTCGATCGCAGGCAACCGGAGTTCACCCTGACGTTCGATCAATACATGTCGCGGGTGGTCTCGCCGAGCCGGGTCGAAAAGGGCAGGACGCGGCTTGCCGAACACGCCACCCTGCTGCGGCGGGTCGCCGACAGATTCCGCGTCCAGCCGCGCTTCATCGTCGCCCTGTGGGGCATAGAGACCGATTTCGGCCGGTTCAAGGGCGGCTTTCCGGTGATCGCTTCGCTGGTGACGCTGGCTCATGACGGACGCCGGTCGGCTTATTTCCGCAGAGAGCTGTTCAACGCGCTGAGGATCCTCGACGAAGGTCATATCACCCCCAAGGAGATGGTCGGCTCATGGGCTGGCGCGATGGGCCAGAATCAGTTCATGCCCTCGTCGTTTCTGCGCTTCGCCGTTGACTACGACGGCGACGGCAGACGGAACATCTGGACCAGCCGTGAGGATGTCTTCGCCTCGACCGCCAACTACCTCGCCCGGTCCGGCTGGCGCGGCGACCAGACCTGGGGCCGACGCGTCCGGCTTCCCACCGATTTCGACGCGGCCCTGATCGGTCTGAAAATCCGCAAAGGGCTGCGGGAATGGCAAAGGATCGGGGTCCGGCGCCACGACGGCAGCGACTTGCCAAGACGCAACCTGAGCGCCTCGGTCATCCGCCACGACAAGACCGGGCCAGCCTATGTCGTCTACAACAACTACCGGACGATCCTGAAGTGGAACCGGGCGCATTTCTTTGCGATCGCTGTCGGCAGACTTGCGGATCGGATTGCCGGCGGTTAGGTTCCCGAACCGATGGATGGCGCTGTTTCGAGACTGCCAACCCTAAGGGGTATCGGCTGGCGTCGGCCGTTTCTGGCGGCTGCGGCGTTGGGCGCGCTCGTGATTCTGAGTTCGTGCGGCGCCCCGGACCGCCGTCCCGCCACACCGACAACCGGCCACTACAAGATCGGACTGCCATACAAGATCGATGGGACCACCTACTATCCCAGGGTCGACTATGGCTATGTCGAGACCGGGATCGCATCCTGGTACGGATCGAAGTTCCACGGCCGCCGGACCGCAAACGGCGAGATCTTTGACATGAACGCGGTCAGCGCGGCCCATCGCACGCTGCCGATGCCCAGCATGGTCCGGGTAACCAACCTGGACAACGGACGCTCGCTCGCGGTCCGGGTGAACGATCGCGGCCCGTTCGTCAATTCCCGGATCATC
>CAYFYS010000307.1:0-3620 GCA_964347365.1 uncultured Rhodospirillaceae bacterium
GCCGGAGGCGGAGGACCGGCCGGGGCAGGCGGATTTCGCTTCGGCGCTGACCGCGGCCTTCGTGCCGCGCGATGCCGAGGAGGCGCCGGCTGCGGTCATCGCCGAAGCCGGGACCGGGGTCGGCAAGACGCTGGGCTATATCGCGCCGACGAGCCTGTGGGCCGAACGCAACGGCGGGCCGGTCTGGATCAGCACCTATACCAGGAACCTGCAGCGCCAGATCGACACCGAGCTCGACAGGCTCCACCCCGATCCCGTTCGCAAGCGGCGCAAGGTGGTCATCCGCAAGGGCCGGGAGAATTATCTCTGCCTGCTCAACCTCGAGGATGCAATCGGACGGCTGGACGGGGGCGGGGACGCGATCGCGCTCGGGCTGGTGGCCCGCTGGGCCGCGCGGACCCGCGACGGCGATCTGACCGGCGGCGACTTCCCGGCCTGGCTCGTCGACCTCCTGGGGCGGCGCACCACCCTGGAGCTCGCCGACCGGCGCGGCGAGTGCATCTATTCGGCCTGCGCGCACTACCAGAAATGCTTCATCGAGCGCACGATACGTCGCGCGCGGCGCGCCGACATCGTGGTCGCCAACCATGCCCTGGTGATGACCCAGGCTGCCGTCGGCGGGCTCGATGACGGGTTCGTGCCCGACCGGGTGGTGTTCGACGAGGGCCACCACGTCTTCGATGCGGCCGATGGCGCGTTCTCCGCCCGGCTGTCCGGCCAGGAGGGTGCGGATCTGCGGATCTGGCTGCTGGGACCGGAGGCCGCGGGCGGCCGACGCGCTCGCGGCCTGGCCAGACGGATCGAGGACATCGCCGCGATCGATGATGCGGCGGGCGAGGGCATGGCGATGACCCTCGCGGCGGCGCGTTTCCTGCCTGCCGCCGGATGGCACCAGCGGTTGGCCACCGGCACGCCGCGCGGGGCGGCAGAGCGTTTCCTGGCCGCCGTCCGACAGCAGGTCTATGCCCGGACGGCTGACGCCCGCACGTCCTATGACCTGGAAACCGGAGCGCGTCCGCCGGTGCCCGGGCTGATCGCCGCAGCCGCCGAGCTGGAGGCGGCCCTGGGCCGGCTGATCGCGCCCGGCCGCGCGCTTGCGGCACGGCTGGCGCACCTGCTGGAGGCGCGTGCCGAGGCGCTGGACACCCCGACCCGCAATCGCGTCGATGCCGTCGCCCGGGGTCTGCGCCGACGTATCGAGGGCCAGCTCCAGGCCTGGCAGGACATGCTCGGCGGTCTGTCGGCCGAACCGCCCGAGGCGTTCGTCGACTGGTTCTCGGTCGGCCGCATCGACGGGCGTGACGTCGATGTTGCCATGCACCGGAACTGGATCGACCCCACCCTGCCGTTCGCGAGGCTGGTTGCGGCCTCGACCCAGGGGCTGGCGGTCACCTCGGCGACCCTGCGCGACGGCACCGGCGATGTCGAGCGCGACTGGCAGGCGGCGGAGGCGCGCACCGGCGCGGCGCATCTGGCCGCACCCGCGGTGCGAGTCCAGGCGCCTTCGCCATTCGCCTATGCCCGTCTTGCCCGCGTGTTCATCGTCAACGACGTGCGCAAGGACGATCCAGGCCAGGTGGCCGGCGCCTACCGCGCGCTGATGCAGTCCTCGGGCGGCGGCGCGCTCGGCCTGTTCACCGCCATCTCCCGGCTGCGCCAGGTGCACGGGCGCATCGCCGGCGCGCTCGAGACCGGCGGGCTTACCCTGCTCGCCCAGCACGTCGACAACCTCGATACCGCGAGCCTGGTCGACATCTTTCGCGCCGAGGAGGATTTTTGTCTGCTCGGCACCGATGCCGTGCGCGACGGGGTCGACGTGCCGGGCTCCTCGCTGCGCCTGATCGTCTTCGATCGGGTGCCCTGGCCGCGCCCGACCATCGTCCACCGGGCCCGCCGGGCGGCCTTCGGCGGGTCGGGCTATGACGACATGCTGGCGCGGCTGCGGCTCAAACAGGCCTTCGGCCGCCTGGTCCGCCGCGCCGACGACCGCGGCGTGTTCGTCCTGCTCGATTCCATGATGCCCTCCCGTCTGCTCGGCGCCTTTCCGCCCGAAGTCCCGGTCGCGCGTCTCGGCCTTGCCGAGGCCGCCGCCGAGACACGGGCCTTCCTGCTGCGCTAAGGTCCGGCCCGGCCCGAGGGGATCGACGGGGAGGGATGATGGCAGGCTTTGGGAAGGTTTCGATCGAGACCCTGTTCCGGATCGACGGCGAGACCGCCTTCGTCACCGGTGCGGGTGGCGGGCTGGGGCGCATATCGGCGATCGCGCTGGCCGGTGCGGGCGCCAGCGTGGCGGTCACCGACATCGACGGCGATGCGGCCGAACGGGTCGCGGCCGAGATCCGCGCGGCCGGCGGCATCGCCCAGCCCTTTCAGCTCGACGTCGCCGAACGCCGGCGGATCGATGCGGTGATCGATGCGGCAGCCGAGCAGTTCGGCGGGCTGCATATCCTGATCAACAACGCCGGCATAGCGCGGCGCGGCGCCGCCGAATCGATGCCCGACCAGGATTGGGACGCGGTCGTGGAGGTCAACATGACTGCCCCGTTCGTCTGCGCGCGCGCGGCCGCCCGGCACATGCTGCCCCGGGGCGAGGGGCGGATCATCTCGATCGCCTCGATCATGGGCCTGCGCGGCAACCCGTTCTTCGCGCACCTCCCCTATCAGGCGACCAAGGGCGCGATCGTCAACATGACCCGCTCGCTGGCTGCGGAATGGGCTGCGCGCGGGATCCGGGTGAACGCGATCGCGCCGAGCTTCTTCTACACCAATCTCGGCGCGGACATGCGCCAGCGTCGCCCCGAGATCGTCGCCGAGATCGAAGGGCGCACGCCGATGGGCCGCTTCGGCGAGCCGGAGGAGCTGGCCGGCGGCATCCTGTATCTGGCGAGCAGGGCCTCCTCGATGGTGACCGGACACACGCTGGCCATCGACGGCGGCTGGCTCGCGATCTGAGGCCGCGCGGTGGCCGTGCTCAACCCCGGGTCAGGCCCGGCCGCCACAGCACGTCGGCGCGCCCGCCGTCGTTGGCCGCGCGCGCCAGGACGAACAGCAGATCCGACAGCCGGTTCAGGTAGGCGAGCGCGGCGGGGTTGACCGGCTCGCGCGCGGCCAGCGCAACCAGCGCGCGCTCGGCGCGGCGGACCACCGTACAGGCATGGTGCAGATGGGCGGCCGCCGGATGGCCGCCGCGCAGCACGAAGCTGGTCAACGGGGCCAGCGGTGCGGCGACGGAGTCGATCTCGGCCTCGAGCCTTGCGACCTGATCGGCGCGGATGCGCAGCGCGCCCGCCGCGCCGTCGCCGGGCGTTGCGATGTCGGCGCCGAGGTCGAACAGGTCGTTCTGCGCGCGCATCAGAATGGCCGGCGCGGGATCGACGACGGCATGGAGCCGGGCCACGCCGATGGCGGCGTTGGCCTCGTCAACGTCGCCCTGGGCGGTCATGCGCAGCGCATGTTTGGCGATCCGGGTGCCGTCGGCGAGCGATGTCTGGCCGCCGTCGCCACCGCGGGTGTAGATCCTGTCGAGCTTGACCATGGCCGCCCCCCGCCGCGCCGTCCCGATCCTCGGTGGCAATTCGAGCCCGCTTCCTTCCTGCCACAACGGACCCGGTCGAGAAAAG
>CAYFYS010000308.1:0-3618 GCA_964347365.1 uncultured Rhodospirillaceae bacterium
GGAACAGCGTGATCTCCAGGGGGTCGAATTTCTGGCCGAGCGCCTTCACGCACACATCGGCGAGCGAGATCACGAAGGCGCCGAGGCTGAGCCATGCAATGCCGCGCAGATTGCCCGGCAGGCTCGACAAGAAGCGCCCCAGGGGATTGCCGAGCGGGTGCATGCTCAAGCTGGATCCAGGACTCGGTCGAGGATCCAGTTGTCGAATGCGTGTACGCCGGCCTCGCGGTGGCTGAACCGGCCGGGACGGGCGTATGGCGAGGCGAGCCCGCGCTGTTGGTTTTCGGTTGCCGCGTTGTCCTCGGGGTGGGACGCATCGAGCCGGTCGTAATATGCGCCGGCGATCGCATCGAAGCCGGGCTTACGCGCCGCTGCGGCCTCGAAGCACACGCCGACGACCAGCTTCGTTTTGTCCGGTGCCACGGGCCGGAACGACATCCACCACATGCAGTCGATGGAAAAGACCAGGAACGTGCCCGGGTAGAGGCCGATGAAAAATGTCCCCCCGGTCGCGCGGCCCGCGAGCGAGGCCATCGGCGAAAACATCGCATCCGCCCCGAGCCGCGCTGCGATCGAGCCGTCGTGGCGCAGGAACGATCCCGACCAGTGCCCCTTCGCGGCAAGCTGGTCGGGAAACTGGTCCTTCAGCGTTGCGCGGTGGACGGTCGCGACGTGGTAGCTCTCGCGCTGGTTTTCCAGACAGAGCTTCCAGTTGCACGCCAAATCGTATTCGCGCAGGCGGGTGCAAACCATGGTCTCTGCGCGATGCGAGCCGAGGAGGCCCGCCAGATTGCCCAGATGCGCCGCCAGATCCGGGCCGACCCCGGCGAGGTTGACGAACATGAACCCCGCCCATTCGGCGAGCTGGACGGGGATCAGCCCGTAGTCCGCATGGTTGAACCCTTCGGTTTGGTCCATGCCGGCCGCGGCGATCAGCGATCCGTCGCGTGCGTAGCTCCAACCGTGATAGGGGCAGCTCAGCGCCCGGCACGCGCCGGTGCCTGAGACCAGCCGCGCCCCGCGATGCCGGCAGCTGTTGGCGAAGGCCCGCAAGATGCCGTCATCGCCGCGCAGCACCACCAGCGGCGCGCCGGCCAGATCGACGCTCAAAAAATCGCCCGGTCTCGGGACCTGCTCCGCCCGGCCGATCAGGTTCCAGTGCCGACGAAAGATGCGTTCGATCTCGCGCGCGTAGAACGCCGGCGCGGTATAGCAATGCGGCGGCAAAGTCGCTGCGGCAAGAAGCGGTCGGCGGACGCCCGCATAGCGTGCCGGGTCGAACAGCGTGTCGTCGCCCGCCAAGACCGTTCCCGTTTCCGTCGTCCCGCGCCGGTCAGCCCCGCACCCAGCCGCCGTCCACATACAGCGTCTGTCCGGTCATGAAGGCGGCATCCTCGCTGGCGAGGAATGACATCGCCCCCAGCAGGTCATCGGGTGCCTGCGTGCGCTTGATCGCCTGGTTCGCCGCCACGGCCGCGAACCGCGCCGCAGAGCGCGGCTCGGTCACGGTGGTTCCATGGGTGCGCACAAGGCTGGGGGCGATCGCATTGACCGTCACCCCGGTCTCTCCCAGATCGCTCGCCAGGGCGCGGGTGAAGCCGATCACCCCGGCCTTGCTCGCAATATAGTGGGTATAGCCGCGCACCGAGGTCCCCACCGTGTTGGAGGCCATGTTGATCACCCGTCCCCAGCCGCGTGCGGTCATGCCGGGAGCGAAGGCCTTGGCGGTGAGGAACATCGAATCGAGGTTGATCGACAGCACCCGCCGCCAGTCCTCGAAGCTTACCTCCGCGAAGGGGACGTTGGGGAAGATGCCGGCATTGTTGATCAGGATGTCGCAGCGTCCGAAGGTTTCCTCGACCGCTGCGGTGAGCGCGGCGACGCCGTCGGGGTCGGCGATATCGACGCGCACGCCCAGCGCCCGGACATCGGCCGCGCGGACCGCCTGTTCAGTCTCCGAAGCGCTGTCCTTGTCGGCGATCACGATATGCGCACCCTCGGCGGCAAGCCGCTTGGCGAATGCCTGGCCGATCCCCTTCGCGGCGCCTGTGATGACCGCGATCTTGTCCTGGTGGCGTCCGCTCATGTCCTTGCTTCCCCTCTCTGCGCGCCGGGCTGGGCCGAATGATATCGGAGTCCGCCGCCTGTCGCGCGGATGTTCCCGACACGCCGGCCGCCCCGATTCGATCCGATCGGAACATCCCGTAATATGCCGGCGAAAGGCGCGGGGTGGTGAGCATCGAAGCTGGGCTGGAGCGGGCGGAAGGCCGCGAGATCGTGCGGATGTCCGGGGTATCGAAGACCTTCGCCAATGGCATCACGGCCTTGTCGGGACTCGATCTTGCGGTGCGCGAGCACGAATTTGTCAGCGTGGTCGGCCCGTCGGGCTGCGGCAAATCGACCGTGCTGCGGATGATCGCCGGGCTTGCCGCAGCGAGCACCGGGGCGATCGCCAAGACCCGACAGCCGATCGGCTTCGTCTTCCAGGAACCGACCCTGATGCCCTGGGCGACGGTGTTCGACAACGTCCGCCTGCCGCTGCGGCTTGCCGGCCGGACGGCGGCGGACAGCCGGGCGAAGATCGAAGAGACCCTGGCTATGGTGGGGCTTGACGGATTCGCCGGTGCCTACCCGCGCGAGCTTTCGGGCGGGATGAAGATGCGGGTCTCGATCGCCCGCGCGCTGGTCACCGGGCCGTCGCTGCTGCTGCTGGACGAACCGTTCGCCGCCCTGGACGAGATCACGCGGATGCGGCTCAACGACGACCTGCTCGCATTGTGGCGCGCCCAGCGCTGGACGGTCGTCTTTGTCACCCACTCGGTGTTCGAATCGGTCTATTTGTCGAGCCGGATCCTGGTCATGACACGGCGCCCGGGCCGCATCATCGCCGAGGTCGCGATCCCGCGCCCTTACCCGCGCGATACCGGTTTCCGCATGTCGGAAGACTATAACGGCTGTTGTCGCGCGGTCTCGGCACGGCTGTCCGAGGCGATGTCGGACGGGCCCGGATCCCCGCACGGGACGAACCCTCCGTCGCGCCCGGCGTGAAACGGCGCGTATGACGACCGTCCAGACGGAAAGCCCACCGCCGGGCGGTGTTCCCCGTTGCGACGATCTCTGTCGGGTGGTCAGACCCCCTTGGGCAGAATCTCCGACCATTTCCGGCGTATCTTCGCGTCCATCTCCGCGCTTGACCGGGCGACGATCGGGAAGGTGTCGCGGCGGTTGAACGGCCGGCAGGCGTCCACGACCACGCGCGCGTTGCGCGGATCGTCGTGGTCGTAGGCCATAGGATCGAGATGGGTGCTCCAGCAGCCGCGCAAGGTCTCCATCCCCTCGCGCGGATCGAAGCGGGTGCACATCGCCCAGACGACGTCGTTCATATTGGTCGGATCGATGTCCTCGTCCACCACCACGACCCAGCGGTTGGAATAGGCCCCGGCATGGCACGATGCGGCGATCAGCCCGGCCTGCTTGGAGTGGCCGCCATACATCTGTTTGATCGAGACCGTCAGCCACATGCGCGAGCCGCCGGCCTCGTGCGCCCACACGCCCCTGACCTCGGGCACGCCGGCGGCTTCGAGCTGATTCCACACCGCCCCGCAGCGATAGGTGCCG
>CAYFYS010000309.1:0-3590 GCA_964347365.1 uncultured Rhodospirillaceae bacterium
GGCAGGGGCGGCATGCTCGGCCGCGCTCTCACCAGCCCGTTGAGGGGGAGCCCCAGGGCCACGGCGGCAGCGCGGGCGATTTCGACCGGCGCGAACGTGGTGTCCGGCCCGTCACCCGACACATCGATGATCTGTCGCGTGCCCTCGAAGCGGTTGTTGCGCAGCGACGCCGTGGCCACGGCGATCGCCTCGGCGATCGCATTGCCACCCGGGCACTCCATCCGCGGCAGGGCGAGGATGGCCGCACCGAAGGCTTCCGCCGATGTCCTGTCCGACACACGGGTCCAGGGCACGCCGATCCGCACGCAGCCCGGCGCGGCGAACTCGATATAGGCCAGCGCCGCCGCTCCCAGGAAGCCCGACGAGATCGACCCGAGAACCCGTTTATCGGCGATCGCGGCGGCATAACCCTGGCGTTGCAGCCGGGTCTCTTCCTCATCGATGCTGAACGAGGCATCGACCACGAAGGCGAGCTCGACATCGATCGGCACCGGCCGGGCTTCCCGGGACCCAACCGCATGCGGCGCGGACCAGACGAGCATGGCCGCGAGTGTTCCGATCAGCTGCCGTCGGACCTCCATCGGCATGCCTCCCCCGTGGCCCGCGGCCAGGTTAGCAGACCCGGACCGGGATTACGCCGCCGCCGTCCAGTTTGCGGTTGCATACGCGGGGTTTTCCGCGCCCCCTTCGATCATGCGATCGATGCTCGGACTGGGCGGCCTCGCCGTCGCCCTCGGCAATCCGCAGTTCCGCCTGTTCACGCTGTCCAGCCTGCCTTCGCTGCTCGGCACCTGGATTCAGCGCGTCGCCGTCGGTTGGCTCGCCTGGGAGCTGACCGGTTCGGGCGCCTGGCTGGGCGCGATCGCCTTCGCCGACATGTTTCCGGTGATCGTCTGCACGCCGGTTGCCGGCGCCTTCGCCGATCGGCTCGATCGGCTGCGTGCCTCGCGCATCCTGCAATACGCGCTTGCGGTCCAGGCGGCGGTTCTGGCCGCCCTGGTCATCGGCGGGCTGATCACCATCGAACTCCTGGTCGGGCTCACCTTCCTGCAGGGCTTCCTCCAGGCCGCCCACCACCCCTTCCGCCAGTCCCTGGTCGCCAACCTGGTCGCACCGGAGGAGCTTAACGCCGCCATTGCGGTCAACTCGATGACCTGGCACGCCTCGCGTTCGGTCGGCCCGGCGCTGGCCGGACTCGCCATCCTGGGCTTTGGGGCGGGCAGCGCGATTGCGGTCAATGCGGTAAGCTACGTTCCGTTCCTGATCGCGCTCCACCGCCTGCGTCCGCTCCATCGACCGCCGCCGGCGGGACGACGCTCGGCCGCAAGGATCCCCCGCGAGATCGTCGCAGCGACCCGCTTCGTGATCGAGCATCGCGCGATCGGGCCGATGTTTCTGGTGCTCATGGCGATTTCGATCGCCGGCAGGGCGGCGGCGGAGCTGTTGCCGGGCTTCGCCGGGGCGGTCTTCGGGCGCGATGCGATGGGGCTCGCCTGGCTGACGTCGGCGGCGGGTTTCGGGGCGATGCTGGGGGCGTTGTGGGCCTCCCGGTCCATCGATCTTGCGCGGCTACCCGCGCGCATCGTCACGGCAACGATCACGCTGGCCCTGTCGCTGTTCGGGTTCGTCGCAACACAGAATTTCACGCCGGCGCTGATTTGCCTGGCCATATCGGCGTTCGCGCTGACCATCGGCGGCATCGGGACCCAGACCATCGTCCAGGCCTCCGTGCCCGAGGCGATGCGCGGCCGCGTGATGGGGTTGTACGGAACGCTCTGGCTCGGTCTTCCGGCGCTGGGTGCGCTGGTGGCCGGCGCACTTTCGGACTGGATCGGGCTGCGGGCCGCGGTCGGCGGGCTGGCGGTGCTGCCGGCCCTGGCCTGGTTGTGGGCGCTGGGCCGCCGCAAGGCGGTCGCCCGCGAGATCGGCGCTGCGGCGGCGTCTTGATGGCCGGTGTCCCGGCAGGGTATGCAGGCGCGCGATCAACGGACCAGCGCCCGGGTGTACGAACCATGGCAGCGCGCGCGATGCGAACCCGAACGCCGATTGCGATCGGCGCTGCTGCGGCCCGCTCGCAGACCTGGGGCCGGGTCGATGCACTGCCGGGGATTCGCCATGGCTGAGAGCGGCGCCGCGCAACTCTGGCCAGACGACATCCACCGCACGCTCCGCCGGATCGGCGTCCGTCAGATCGCCTATGTGCCCGATGCGGGACACAAACGGCTGATCGCACGATGCCAGGCCGACAACCAGATGGTCTCGATTCGGCTGACCACCGAGGAAGAAGGGATCGCCCAGCTCGCCGGGGCCTGGCTCGGCGGCGACCGCGGCGCGTTGCTGATGCAGTCCAGCGGGGTAGGCAACAGCATCAACATGCTGGGCTTCGTCCAGGAGTGCCGCATGCCCCTGCTCATGCTCGTGACCATGCGCGGCGACTGGGGCGAGTTCAACCCCTGGCAGGTGCCGATGGGCCAGTCGGCCGGCGCCGTGCTGGAGGCCGCCGGGGCGATCGTCAAGACCGTCGAGCGCGCCGAGGACATCGCCGAGACCGTCTATGCGGCAGCGCGGCTGGCCTTCGACTCCTACCGGGCGGTCGCGGTGCTGATCGGCCAGCGCGCGGTCGGCTTCAAGGACTGGCACGAATGAGCGGCGACCGGCTCGACCGGCTCGACCGGCGCGCCGCCGTCGCCCGGATCCTCGCTGCGCGCGGCGACGGGCTTCTGGTGACCGGTCTCGGCTCGACGACCTGGGATGCGGCCGCTGCCGGCGATGATCCGCGCAACTTCTACCTGTGGGGTGGCATGGGCGGGGCGGCGATGGTCGGGCTGGGTCTAGCCACCGCGCAGCCCGGCCTGCGGGTGGTGGTGATCACCGGCGATGGCGAGATGCTGATGGGGCTCGGCGGCCTGGCCACGATCGCGGTCGCAGCGCCGGCCAACCTCGCCGTGGTCGTCATCGATAACGAACGCTACGGCGAGACCGGGATGCAGGAAACCCATACCGCGCACGGCGTCGACATCGCCGGCATCGCCGCTTCTTCCGGCTTCGCGCACGCCAGGACGGTGCGGACCGAGGCTGCGCTCGAGGCCGTCGTGCCGTTGATCCATCGGGCCGCCGGCCCGGTCCTTGTCGCGATCAAGGTCTCGGCGGCTCGCCAGCCTATGGTGCTGCCGCCCCGTGACGGGCCGCTGATCCGCAGTCGCTTCCGCGCCGCCGTCCTCGGTGAGAAGGCCGGCCGGTAGGGCTGTGGATGGTTTGCCGCCGCATTGCACGGGCGATGACGAAACCGGTTGACACCCTGGCGTGGCACAGCCTATAAGTGGTCCTCCGCGGGGCAGGGTGCTGCCTCGCGAATGTCGGGCACCGCGAAAATCGGGGCTGGGCACGCTGTATGACATTGTCAACACCGGAAGGGATGCGCAGGCGGCGGCGTGCAGGAACGGGCCGTCTACGCCTGGTACGCATCCAGACATGCGTACGTTTGTCGGAAACGGCTCTCGTCCAACCCGGTGCGCTTCGGCGCGTCGGGGAGGTAAGCCTGAACTTGAGAGTTTGATCCTGGCTCAGAACGAACGCTGGCGGCAGGCCTA
>CAYFYS010000310.1:0-478 GCA_964347365.1 uncultured Rhodospirillaceae bacterium
CTGTTTGCGGCTTCGCAAGGGAGCAATTCAGAAGATGAGATAAAATGCGTGATCCGGCGCTCTACGAAGCCGGACCGCGCACGTTGCCGAAACCGGCGGTGCGCGCCGTCCTCCCCGGTCGGCTTGCGCTGTCCCGGCCGTTCGCCGAGGCTTGCGGCCCCTGCTGTCCCGACGGAGCGGCTCCGATGCGTCCTGTGCAATTGTTCTGCTGGCACTTCATGGCCTACCCGTATCTGCCGGCGGACTTCGACGAGCATTACGACACCGGCTGGGTGACGGTGACCAACGCGCTGTGGGACCGCGAGAAAACGAGGGGCCTTTATCAGGATTACATCGATCAGCTCGTCTATGGCGAGGAGCTCGGCTTCGACGGTCTGGTGCTGAACGAGCACCACCAGAACATCTACGGGCTGATGCCCTCGCCCAACGTGATCGCCGCCGCGCTGACCCAGCGGACCGACCGGGCGAAGCGGGTGGT
>CAYFYS010000310.1:488-3586 GCA_964347365.1 uncultured Rhodospirillaceae bacterium
TTTGGGCAATCTGTTGCCGCTGCACCTGAACCCGCTGCGGGTGGCCGAAGAGTACGCGATGATCGATTCGATCAGCGGCGGGCGGCTGATCGCGGGCTTCGCCGTGGGTGGAGGCCCGGAGGCCTACAACTACAACGTCCCCGCGCCGCAGTCGCGCGGGCGGTTCTACGAAGCCGTCGAGCTGATCGTGCGGACCTGGACCGAGGACGGCCCGTTCGCGCACGAGGGGCCGCACTACCCCTTGCGCTACGTCAACATCTGGCCCAGGCCGCTTCAGGCGCCGCATCCGCCGGTCTGGGTGCCGGGCAGTCTGAGCGCCGAGACGATGGCCTTCTGCGCCCGGCGTGGCTTCGACTACTTCCTGTCCTCGCGCACCCACGGGGCGGCCACCCGCATGGCGCGCGAGCGGTTCTCTGCGATCCTCAGCGATCACGGCGCGCACTACCATCCTTTCCGGATGGGCGTGTTGCTGTCGGTCTATGTCGCAGAGACCGACGCGCAAGCCAGATCGGAGTCCGAAGAAGGGGTCTGGTATTTCCTTAAATTCTGCCTGAAGGGCCATTTGCGCCGCAAGGGTCGGACGCTGACATTCGGGGCGGGCGTGCCGTCCCAGTCGGTCTCCTCGTGGAAAGCGTTCCTTGAGAACACGACGCCGGGCGCGCCCATGCTGGGCGATGCCGACAACTGGCAGGAGCTGGAGCGCAAGGCCTCGATCATCGTCGGCAGCCCGGCTACGGTGACCGAGAAGCTGTGGCCGCTGATCGAGGAGGCGCGCGTGGGAAATCTCCTGATCCAGCTTCATTTCGGCAACATGGACGGCGCGCTCGCGCGCAAGAGCATGCGGCTGTTCGCAACCGAGGTCGCACCGGAGCTGCGCGCGCGCTCCGCCGCGCTGTTCGATCGCGCATACCCGATGCTGCGAGATCTCCCGGCCGCCGGTGCCGCCGAATGACCCCGCGGACGATCGCGCTGGGCCGGGACCGTGCGGTGTGGCTGGTCGAGGCCGGCAGCGGCCCGCCTTTGGTCTACCTCCACGGCATCGCGGACATCCACGGCGCGGCGTTCGACTTTCTCCCCTTCCACCGGGCGCTCGCCCGGCGCCGTAGGGTCATCGCGCCCGCCCACCCGGGCTGCGCAGGCTCGGCCGAGGACGAGTCCATCGATACCAGCGACGATCTGGTCTTCCACAATCTGGAGGTGCTGTATGCGCTGGACCTGGGCTCGTTCACCCTGGCGGGGGCGTGCATCGGCGGCTGGATTGCCGCGGAGATCGCCGTCCGCCACCCCGAACGGGTGCGCGGGCTGGGCCTGATCGGCGCCACGGGGCTGTTCGTTTCCGGCGCGCCGATCGCCGATGTGTTCTGGGAGACCCACCCGGCCGACGGCGTCTCGCTCGCTCCGCTGCGCCGGTTGCTGTTCGGCGACGGCGAATGCGCGGCCGCGCGCGCGATGTTCCCCGACATGCGCGGCACGATCGACCAGGAGCTGCTGCGCTACAAGCTCTTCCGATTCGCCTCCAGGATCGGCTTCAGCCCGCCCTATCTCTACAACCGGTCCCTGATCGAGCGCCTGAGCCGGTACCGCGGACGCGCACTCGTGGTGTGGGGTGCCGAGGACCGGATGGTCCCACGCAGCCATGCGGAGGCCTATGTGCGGGGATTGGGCGATGCGCGGCTGGAGATCGTCGCCGGCAGCGGCCACAGCGTCCATGTCGAGCGCCCCGAAGAGGTCGCAGCCCGGCTCGATGCCTTTCTCGCAACCCGATGATCCGACCCTGCACCCCGGCCGACTTCGCACGCATGCTGGCCGTCGTCAACGCGGCCGCCGCGGCCTATCGCGGCGTCATTCCGGCCGATTGCTGGCGCGAGCCCTACATGCCGGCCGCAGAGCTGGCCGACGAAATCGCCGCGGGCGTGACCTTCGACGGCTACGAGGCGGAGGGGTCCGGTCTCCTCGGGGTGATGGGTGTCCAGCCGGTCCGGGAGGTCGCCCTGATCCGCCACGCCTATGTCGTCCCCGGCCATCAGCGCACGGGCATCGGCTCGGCGCTGCTGCGCGGGCTGATGCGACGCCAGGACCGGCCGGTCCTGGTTGGCACCTGGGCGGCGGCGGGCTGGGCGATCGACTTCTACCGTCGGCACGGGTTCGCGCTCGTCTCCGAGCCTGAGAAGTCGGCCCTGCTGCGGCGCTACTGGACCGTTCCGGAGCGCCAGGTCGAAACCTCGGTGGTGCTGGCCGACCCGGCGTGGCAGGCGGCAGGCAAGGGCTGAGCCGCCGGCATCGAGCGGGGCTCCTCACCGTTTGGTTGCGGGCACGACCCCGGGCCGGCGGTCGGGCGCGAAGCCTTACTCAACCTTCTGTTTCGAAGGTGATCAGGTAGTTGTCGAGGCGGTCGACGGTGAGGCGGTCGCCCGGACCCACGACGACGGTGGTCGTCACCTCCTCGATGATCGCAGGGCCGTGGAGGCTCTGGCCAGGGCGGAGATCCGCGCCATCGTAGATCGGGGTGTCGAGGAAGCCAGAAGCGGTCCCGGTATGGACCAGGCGCCGGCCGAACGGCTCGGGCGCCGCGCCGGTCGTCTCCAGCACCACCTCGCGCAGCGGCGGCAGGATGCCGATGCCGACCACGCGCAGCTTGGCCACGATGATCCGCCCACCCGGATCGGTGTGGCCGAACTGACGGTCGTACTCGGCCTCGAAGGCCGTACGGATCGCATCGTGGCCCGCATCGGCGGCGGCCAGCGGCACGCGCACGTCCCACTGCTGACCCTCGTAATGCAGGTCGAGTTCGTGCGCGAAGCGGGTGTCCCCGGGCGCGAACCCCTCACGGCGCAGGGCATCGGTCGCCTGGCGTTCCAGCACGGCGAACCCGGCCGCGATCGCCGGGCCGACCGCGCCGTCGAGGCGGCGCATCAGGACCTGGACGAAGTCGCGGCGCACGTCGGCGTGCTGCATGCCGATGGCGCAGAACGCGCCCGCCTGGCGCGGCACGTAGACCGCGCGCGCGCCCAGCCGGCGTCCGACGTTGGCGCCGTGCATCGGGCCCGCCCCGCCGCAGGCGATCAGCATGAAGCGGCCGGGATTGTAGCCGCGCTGGA
>CAYFYS010000311.1:0-3576 GCA_964347365.1 uncultured Rhodospirillaceae bacterium
CTCACGCAGCACCAGGACGGCGGCCACCGAGGCGAAGATCGGCCGCGTGGTGACGATCGCCGCCACGTCTCCCAGCGGCGCCAGCGCGATGGCGGAGAACATCAGATAGGCCGCAGCCAGACCGAGCAGTCCGCGCGCGGCGTGCATGCCGATGCGCCTGGTCCGCAATCCCCCCAGCCCGATGCGGAACAGCCACGGCAGCAGAAACGCCATGCCGAACAGGCTGCGAAAGAAGACGATCTCGAAGGCGTGGATCTCCGCGGAGACGAACCGGATCATGGCCACCATTACCGCCCAAGACGCGGTTGCGGCCATCATCCACAGCGCGCCCCTGACCGGCGCGGGGATGGCGGCGGCCGGCGCTCCAGTGTTCGCGCGCGCAGCGATCTGGGATTATCGCTTCAAGCCGGGGTCGTGGAGCGTCGTGTCCTGTCCCGGCGGCGGATCGGCGATCGCCTGCTCGATCGACTGCGCCTCGCGCCATTCCTCGGGCGGGCGGATATGGCCGGGGCTGCCGATCTGGTCGAGCCCCCAGTAGATCTCCAGGCGGTGGTTGTCGGGATCGCGGAACTCCACGGCGATCTGGCAGCCGGCGCGGCGGCGCCCGTGGAAGTCGATGGGCACGCCGTGCCTTTGGAGATGGGCGCGCGCGCGCAGCACCTCATCGAGGCTGGCGACTTCGAAGGCCATGTGGTCGAGTTCGGAATTGTCGGCCTGCCCGGTGCTGCCGCCGACCAGTGCGACCCCGTGATGGTCGGTGTTGCAGCGCAGGAACACCATGCCCCCCGGCATCATCGTGTCCGGATAGACGTCCGAGACCCGAAAGCCCAGAACGTCGGTGTAGAAGGCGGTCGCGCGTTCGAGGTCGCGCACCTTCAGGACCACGTGGCCGATCTTCCTGATCGCGAACGGCAGCCCGGCCGGCGGCGCCCGCCCGGCCAGCGCCTTGACGTCGGTGCGTTCCAGCCCCGCGACGTCGACCACCCCACGGCCGCGTGCCAATGCCATCGTGCCACCTCCTGTCTTCAACCCGGCGCGTGCGGACGCGCCTTGCATCTGCGCCGATGCCACCGGGGCGGGCTTGCGGCGCCGCATCGGACCATTGAACCACGGCGCGCGGTTCGGTCATAGTCGGTCGTCCCCCGCCGCTGCAGCGAGAATCAGGCTCAGCGCCGACAACGGCCGTCCGGTTTCCGCCGACCAGACGTTGAAAACCTCCTGGACCCGGGCGCGGTCGCGCCGGTTCCTCGGCGTGCCGGCGATGCCGGCGAAGCGGTTCAGCGCGCGCACCACGTCCGGGGTGAGGATGAAGGTGTCCTTGCCGGCCATGCGCAGAAAGACCGGCGCGGAGTTGCCGCCCATCTGCGAAAACCGCCTGGCGATGTCCGCCCACAGCCCGACCACGTCGTGCGCCGGCCAGTCGGCGAGGTAACGGCCGAACCCGCCCTTCTCCTCGGCCAGCCGGCACATCGCGGCTGCGTTGTCGCGCGTCGCCCTGATCTTTCCCCAATGGCGGATGAGCCGCCCATCGCCCATCAGCGATTCGAGGTCCTCATCGCGCATCGCCCGCACGGCGCCCGGCGCGAACCCCGCAAAGACCTCCTCGAAGGCCGGCCATCTGGCATCGACCACGCTGTGTCTGATGCCGGCCCGGAAGATCCGGCGCGACATCAAGGACAGATAGCGGTCGTCGGGAACGGCGATGAGCGCATCCCTACCGGCCGGGTGCGGCAGGCGCGCGGCCAGAGCCCCGGGCCCGCCGGCGCTGCGCTCGGCGGCGGCGAGGATGTCCGCGAACCGGCTCATGGGCTCTCCAGCCGTTCGGCGATCGCGGCCACGCGGCGCATGGCGCGCAGCACCGGGCGTTCGATCAGCGCGCCATCGACGACCAGGAGGCCGGTGGTATCGGCCTCGAAGGCCGCGATGATCTTCCGGGCGCGCGCGACCAGCTCCGGGGCGGGCGAAAAGGCCCGGTTGATGATCGGGATCTGGCTCGGGTGGATGGCGGCCTTGCCGGTAAAACCGAGCGCGGCGGAAGCGCGCGCCTCGGCCGCCAGCCCGTCCGGGTCGTCGAGCCGCAGATAGGGGACGTCGAGCAGGTCCAGCCCGGCGCGCGCGGCGGCATGGACGACCCTCGAACGGGCGTAGAGCAGGCTCTCCCAGGTCGCGTCCGCGCGCAGATCCGCCGACATGTCGACCGCCCCGAACAGCAGCGAATCGATGCGCGGCGAGGCCGCGGCGATCGCGTGGGCGTTGGCGAGCCCGTCATTGGATTCGATGATCACATGGTAGCGGATGTGGGCGCAGGGCCCGGACAACAACGCATCATAAAGCCTGATCTCATCGGCTGATCCCACCTTGGCCAGCATCAGCGCCGGCGGCGGTGCGGGCTGGTCGCGCAGCGCCAGGATGTCCTTCAGCCCCTCGGCGGTCGACAGCGGGTTGATGCGCACCATCGCCTCGACATCCCCGGGCGCCGGTTCGGCAAACAGCCTCAGGCTGAGGAGGCGGGCCTCGTCCTTGCGGGCCAGCGCGACCGCGTCTTCGAGGTCGACGCAGACGATGTCGCTGCCCGCGCGCAGCGCCTTGGCGTAGCGGTCCGGCCGCAGGCCGGGGACGAACAACAGGCTGCGGCGCGGGCGCAAAGCGGTCTCTGCCAAGGCGGTCTCCCTTCCGGAATCGAGGCCAGGATCGCACCGGCCCCGGCGGGTGGCAAGGCGGGCGGCAGGATGCGATGATCGGACGCACACATGCCGGGAGACCGCGATGTTCACCGTCGATCGAACCGTGCCGGTCAACGCCGGTCTCGCCCCGGGGACGCCGTGGCTGGGGCGCAGTCAGGTCTGGGCCGGGCTGGTGCTCAAGGCCGAGGACGCGGTGCCGTTCGTCCCGGCGATGAGCTATTGCCGCATCACCGGGCGGTTCGACAACGGGCTGTTCCGCGACATCGTCTTCAACGGCGAGGCGATGACCGAAAAGGTGGTCTATTACCCCGAGGAGCGCATCGCGTTCATCCGCACCTCCGGCGTTGAGATGGGCACGATCGTCAACGAGATCCTGGAGGATGCGGACGGCGCGCTGCATCTGCGCTTCGCCTTTACCCTGGAACGGGCGGATCTTGCCCCGGGCAGCCGGGAAGAGACCGAATTCGCCGAGGGCATGGCGCGCGGCTATCTGGTCGCGGTGTAGGCGACGCTCGATGAGATCCGCCGCCGTGCGCCGGTCCCCGCGCCGGCCTGAACGGCGGGGATCCGGGTCACGGGGCTGCTTGTGGTGGCAGGCCGAGTTGGCCTTGTGTTCCCTGGCCGCTGTTGAGGCGGGCGGTGGCGTTGCGGATTTGCGGCCATGAGGTGACGAGGATGTTGTAGTCGCGCGCCTCGCTGGCCGCGCCCTTGCGCTCGGCGGCGGTGTAGAGGCGGTAGGCGAGCGCGCGGGCCCGGTCGGCGCGCGCGCCGCCCATGGCGACGGCGAGGCGGGCGGCCTCGTTGACCCCGCCGCCCTTCGTGGCGGTCAGCGCGCGCACCAGGTGCTGGACGCACTCCCAGTCGGCGATGCGCGGATCCCTGGCCGGGTCCC
>CAYFYS010000312.1:0-3576 GCA_964347365.1 uncultured Rhodospirillaceae bacterium
ATGCGATGCAGGCGCGGCGGCAGCCGGCCGGGTCTGGTGTAGGCCTTCACCCGCTTGCGCAGGTCCTTGGCCTTGCCGACATAAAGCGCCATGCCCTCGTCATCGAGCATGCGGTAGACCCCCGGCGATGACGGCAAGGTTTTCAGCTGGGCGGTGATCGCATCCACGCCCGCGGCCAGCGTTTCGGCCCAGCAGATTTCCAGAGGCGGATCAGATGCCGCGCGGCCGCGCACGTCCCGGCCGTTCGGCGGCCGGGCGGCGGGGAGATCCTCGCGCCTGGTTCCGTCCCTGCCCATCGACCTGCCAGCGTGGCTGTCCACGGCGGGAGCATGATCCGAACAGGCCGGGCCTTTCAAGCGCTCGTTCCGCGTCATCGCTCGGTTCGTCCAGCCGCGCCGGTCCGCTCGATTTCGACGCCGACGCTTTCCAAATCAGAAAAAACATCAAGCTTTTCGACGCGCACCCGCGCATGCCGGACACGCCCGTCGGACAGGCAGATCGCGGCGATCCGTTCGGCAAGCGTCTCGATCAGGTTCACATGGCCCGCCTCGGCCAGGCGGCGCAGGCCTAGGACCAGAGTCTCGTAGTTGACCACATCGGCGAGGCGGTCCGCCGACGGGGTTTCCGAATCGGCGATATCCAGATCGAGATTGATCCGGACCCTCTGCTTGCCGTTGCGCTCGTGTCGGTATACCCCTATCCGGCACTCCAGGACGAAGTCGCGTACCAACATGCGCCGCGTCACGCCTTCTGCCTGGCGTCCCGGGTTCATTCGGCGACCGGTCCGGCTCCCGCGCGCGGCTGTGCCCAACCCAGATGCTGCCCGCCGTCCAGGGCGATCATCTGGCCGGTCATCGCCGGCGTATCGAGGATGAAGGTCACCGCGCGCGCGATCTCCTCCGGCGTGGTCCCCCGGCCTAGCGGCATCATGGCCGCCTGTCGGTCGAACTGGTCGCGCGACTGGCGCGGGCTGGGCAGTGTCGGTCCGGGACCGACTGCGTTGACCCGGATGCGCGGCGCCAGCGCCAGCGCCATCGTCCGTGTCAGCGTCCACAAACCGGTCTTGCTGAGGGTGTAGGAGACGAAATGAGGCGTGAGGTTCCACACGCGCTCGTCGAGAATGTTGATCACCGCGCCGTTGCGTCCCGTCGGCAGCGTTTCGGCCAAGCGCTGGATGAGCACGAAGGGCGCCCGCAAATTGATCTCCAGGTGTCGGTCCCAGCTTTCTCGCGTTGCGCTGGCGACCGAATCGTGCTCGAAGACCGAGGCGTTGTTGACCAGAATCTCCACCGGGCCGAGCGCCTCGCTTGCGCGGCCGATCAGCGCCGCAGTCTGCGCTTCCTCGGCGAGATCAGCCGCCATCGCCACCGCGTGGCCGCCGCGCCGTCGGATTTCGTCGACCGTCTCCAGGGCGTCGCTTCGCGACACGCCGAAATGAACCGCAACCGGCCGTCCGATGCCGGCCAGGCCGAGCGCGATCTCGCGGCCGATGCGGCGCGCGGCCCCGGTGACCAGCGCCGCGCCAGGCTGTGACTCTGGCATGGGACACCATCGCGCGATCGCCGGCCGCGATCAAGTGGCCGGCGGTCCCGTCAGGACCTGCCCGGTACGTGGATGCCGCCGATGCCCCAGAACTGGCACGCCACGTAGGCGCTGTAGAGCGCGACCAGGATCGCGCCCTCGAGGCGGTTGACCCGCCATCCGGACATCAAGAAGGGAACCAGCAGGATCGTCACCCCGCCGAGCACCCACAGATCGAACGCAACGATCCTGTCCGCGAACGGTACCGGGGTGGCGATCGCGGTGATGCCGAGGATGCCGAAGAGATTGAAGATGTTGCTACCGATGACGTTGCCCACGCACAAATCGGAATGGCCGCGATAGGCCGCAACCAGGGAGGCGGCGAGCTCCGGCAGCGAGGTGCCGACCGCAACCAGGGTGAGACCGATCACCTCCTCCGGGATGCCGGCGGAAATCGCCAGGGTGGTCGCGCCGCGAACCAGCAGCTCCGCGCCGAAGCCGACCGCCGCGAAACCGCCGATCACCGCAACGATCATCACCCACAACCGGCTGGGCAGCCCGGTGACCTCGTCGGCCTCGTCGCGGTGAAGCTGGGCGGCCGCGTCGTTGGAACGCATGTCGCGCCACAGCGACCATCCGACATAGAACGCCAGAACCGCGACCATCGCAGCACCCTCGTGCCGTACGATTGCGCCGCTGAGGCCGACGAGAATGAACACCGCCGTGATGCCGGCCATGCACAGCCCGTCGCGGCGCACCGCCAGCGGGTTGACGACGATCGGAAACACCAGGGCCGATGCACCCATGATCAGCATCATGTTCGCCAGGTTGCTGCCGACGATGTTGCCCACCGCGATGCCCGGCGCGCCGTTCAACGCCGCGGTCAGGCTGACCAGAAGTTCGGGCAGCGAGGTGCCGAAGCCGACGATCGTCAGCCCGATGACCAGCGGCGAGACATCGAACCGGCGCGCCATCGCCACCGCGCCGCGCACCACGACGTCCGCGCCGAAGAAAAGCAGCAGGAAACCGACGGCGAGGGACAGAAATGTCATGCGCCAGATGCGGGGACGGGCCGGCCGCGCGGACAGTGTAACCGGTGGCGGGTGACCGGCCGGCCAGGGGCGTGCATCTGGACGTTTTCAACTTTCACGAAAAGTCGGTGCCCGTGTCTCAAACGAAATCTGCGCGCCGGGCTTGCCAAGCGGCCGCGCGGCGACGGACGGCACAGGTTACTTCCCACGCCGATACCCGCCGTGACGCTTCGACTTGCCGCCGGCCCTGGCGTTCTGGGCGGCGCGGATGCGCGCGTTCAAGCGCTTCTCGCCTGTCGGGATTTCCAGATCGGTGGCCTCCAGACGGCGGATCTCGTCGCGAACTCGTGCGGCTTCTTCGAACTCGAGATTGGCGGCGGCTTCGTGCATCCGCTTTTCGAGCTCGGCGACATAGGCCCTAAGGTTGTGCCCGATCTGCCTGGGCATCGCCTCGTCCAGCGTGCCCACCGTCACCCGATCCTGTTCATAGACCGATTCGAGGATGTCGGCGATGTCCTTGCGCACGCTTTGCGGTGTAATCCCCTGAGCCTCGTTGAACGCGGCCTGCTTGGCGCGCCGTCGCTCGGTCTCCCCGATCGCATAGGCGAGCGAGGCGGTCATCGTGTCCGCATAAAGGATCACCCGCCCGTCGATGTTGCGCGCAGCGCGGCCGATGGTCTGGATCAGCGAGGTCTGCGAGCGCAAAAAGCCCTCCTTGTCGGCGTCAAGAATGGCGACCAGTGCGCATTCCGGAATGTCCAGCCCCTCGCGCAACAGGTTGATTCCCACCAGCACGTCGAAGGCGCCCAGCCTCAGGTCGCGGATGATCTCGATGCGCTCCAGCGTGTCGGCATCCGAATGCAGGTAGCGCACGCGGATCCCGGCCTCCTGCAGGTATTCGGTCAGATCCTCGGCCATGCGCTTGGTGAGCGTGGTAACCAGCACACGCTGGGCAGACGCGGCCACGGCCCGGCATTCCGCCATCAGGTCGTCGACCTGCTGCTCGACCGGGCGGACGATGCAC
>CAYFYS010000313.1:0-3564 GCA_964347365.1 uncultured Rhodospirillaceae bacterium
TGTGCAGATAGGTATCGGCGATCGCATCAGGGTCCAGCGTGCCGTCCTCGCCGAGCGCGGCCACGCGGGCATCGCCGGCCTTCCTGATGCCGCCGTCGATGACGAAATGGGCAACGTGGATGTTCTTCGGCTGCAGCTCGCGCGCGAGGCTCTGAGCGAGGCCGCGCAGGCCGAACTTGCCCATCGCGAAGGATGAGGAATTGGGATAACCCTTCACGCTGGCCGAGGCGCCGGTCAGGAGGATCGTCCCGCCGCCGCGCGCGAGCATGCCGCGCGCGGCCTGCTGGGCGACGAGGAACCCGCCGTAGCAGGTGATCAGGATGGCGGTGCGCACATCTTCCGGGTCGATGTCGGTCACCGGTCCCCGGGCACGGTTCGACGGGTTGTAGACCACCACGTCGGGCGTCCCGATATCGGCGGTCACCGATTCGAAAAGGGATGCGACCGAAGCCGGGTCGGCGGCATCGCAACCATAGGCCCGCGCCCCGGTCTCGGCGACCAGATCGGCCAGCTTGTCGGTGTTGCGGGCGGCCAGCGCGACGGCCATGCCCTCCTTCCCGAACAGCCGCGCGAGCGAGGCGCTGAGCCCGCTGCCCGCACCGACGATCAGCGCGTTCTCTTTCTCGGCCATGGGGGTCTCCCTTCAACGAAACGGGCTGCGCCGGCAACCGCGCAGCGGCAATCGGTCGGACGGGCCGCCCTATCGGGTGTAGAGCGCTTCCAGCTCGTCGCGATGCGCGTCGGTGATCTTGTGGCGACGGATCTTGAGGGACGGTGTGAGCTGTTCGTTCTCGATGGTGAACGGCTCGGCACGGACCACGAAACGGCGGACCCGTTCGATCGCCGCAAGATCGGCGTTGGCGCGTTCGACCGCCTCGCCAAGTACGGCCTTGAAGTCGGCGTCGTCCACCAGCGCATCGAGTTTCGTCGGCTTGTCGGCACCTCTGGCCCATTCGCGGGCGAAATCCGCATCGGGCACCACCAGGGCGACGAGATGCGGCCTGCGGTCGCCGTGGACCATCGCCTGGGCGATCTCCGGCTGCACGGTCAGGAACCCTTCGACCCGCTGCGGCGAGATGTTGTCGCCGCCGGAATTGACGATGATGTCCTTCTTGCGATCGGTGATTCGGATATAGCCGTCCGGATCGATCTCGCCGATATCGCCGGTATGCAGCCAGCCCTCCCGGACGGTCTCAGCGGTCGCGGCGTCATCACCCCAATAGCCGCTCATCACCAGTTCGCCGCGCACCAGGATCTCGCCGTCATCGGCGATTCTGACCTCGACATCGTCCAATGGCGGGCCGACGGTCTCAATGCGGACCCTGCCGGGCGGGTTGCAGCTCACACACGGTGCGGCCTCGGTCTGGCCGTAGCCCTGCAGCAGCTTCAGCCCGAGCGCGGTGAAAAAGACGCCGATGTCGTGGTTCAGCGGCGCGCCGCCCGAAACCAGCGCCTTGAGCCTGCCGCCGAAGCGCGCACGCACCTTGGCGCGGACCAGCCGGTCGAGCGCCGCATCGACGATCTTCTCGCCCACCGACAGCGGGCGGGCGCCGTGCACCCGCCGCGCGCCGAGCGCGACCGCCTTGTCGAATAGCCGGGCCTTGAAGCCGCCCTGCTGGGCCACGCCGCGGGTGATCCGGCCATGCATGGTCTCGTACAGCCGCGGCACGGCGGTCATCATCGTCGGCCGCACCTCGGTCATGTTGGAGGCGAGCTTGTCGATACCCTCGGCATAGTAGATCTCTGCGCCGATCGACAGCGGGAACATCAGCCCCGCCGTATGCTCATAGGCGTGCGACAGCGGCAGAAACGACAGGAACCCCTCCTCCGTCAGCCCGAGTTCGAGCATCAGCCGGTAGGCGCCCTTGCAGTTGCACAGGATCGCGCCGTGGCTGAGCATCACCCCTTTGGGCACACCGCCGGTGCCCGAGGTGTAGATCAGGCACGCGGTCTTGGACCTGGCGATCGCAGCGACCTTGGCCGCGATCTCCGCACCGGCACGCTCGCCGGCCGCGATCGCCTCGGCCCAGCGGTAGACGGCAGGGCCCGCACCCGCCGGCGCGGCGGGCGGCTCGATCATGATCACCGAATCGAGCCCGCCGATTTCGGCGGCGGCCGACAACGCGCACGCGGCGAGGTCCGGCGTGGAGACGATCAGCGCCTTCGCACCGCTGTTGGACATCACGTGCCGGTGGTCGCCGACTTGGTTGGTGACGTAGGCGGGCACCGTGATCGCGCCGGCGGCCATGATGGCGAGGTCGGCGATTGCCCATTCCGGCCGGTTTTCCGCGACCAGCATCACCCGGTCGCCGGGTACGATGCCGATCGAGCCCAGGAAACCGGCAAGCCCGGCGACCTGTCTGGCCGCCTCCGCCCCGGAGACGGAAGACCATTGGCCGTCTCGTTTGGACCACAACAGCGGCCGGTCGGCGACCCGTTCCGCAACGTCGAAGAACATCGCGGGCAGGTTTTGCCACTCGTCGTAGCTTAGAGAACTGCCCTCGGTCACGGCGGCCCGGATCCGCCCGTCATCGGAAGGTCAATTGGAGCATTGATGGGCACGGTGTTCTGTCGGTCGCCATTGGCCAGGGGCAGGAAAGCCCTTATATGTTGATTCCGATACGGGAGTCAAAGTGAGCAACCAGTCCGGGAAGTCGTAATGGGCCGGCCACCTAGCCGAGCCGATGGCCCACCCGTAGGCAGGGCCGGCGAGGCGAACCGGCTGGGCGGACGGGTGCGCCGCTATACCAGGGTCGGCGCGGCGGTCGGCGGGATCGCCGCGCGCATCGCCGGCGAACGCTATCTCGGCGTCAAGGCGGACAGGGAGCGCAACGCCCAGGATCTCAAGCGCGCGCTGGGCGGCCTCAAGGGGCCGTTGATGAAGGTCGCCCAGATCATGTCGACCGTCCCCGACATGCTTCCCACGGAATATGTCGCCCAGCTCACGGAGCTGCAGTCCAACGCGCCGTCCATGGGCTGGCTGTTCGTGCGCCGCCGCATGGCCGCCGAGCTCGGTCCGCAATGGCAACGCCTGTTCGCCGATTTCGAGCACGAGGCCGTGGCCGCCGCCTCGCTGGGCCAGGTCCATCGCGCCCGTTCCCACGACGGCCGCGCGCTGGCCTGCAAGCTGCAATATCCGGACATGGCCTCGGTCGTGGAGGCCGATCTCCGCCAGCTCCGCCTGGTGTTCGCCATCTACCACCGCTACGACCGCGCGGTCGATCCGCGTGACATCCACGCCGAGATCTCCGCCCGACTGCGTGAGGAGCTCGATTACGAACGCGAAGCCCGGCATATGGCGCTCTACCGGCTGATGCTCGCCGCCGAAGACGGCGTGCACGTGCCCGAGCCGATCCCGGCGCTTTCGACGCGGCGGCTCCTGACCATGACCTGGCTCGGCGGCGAGCGCCTGCTGGATTTCACCGACGCCGACCTTGCGGTACGCAACCATGTGGCCTTCAACATGTTCAGGGCCTGGTACGTGCCGTTCTACAGCTACGGCGTCATCCACGGCGATCCGCATCTGGGCAACTATTCGGTGCAGCCCGACCAGACGGTCAACCT
>CAYFYS010000314.1:0-3551 GCA_964347365.1 uncultured Rhodospirillaceae bacterium
ACCCCGATATTTCGGCCATGGCGCGCGATTTGGGCTACCGGCCGACCACGCCGATCGATGTCGGGGTGCCAAAATTCGTCGAGTGGTTCAAGATCTATCACGGCCGGGGCGCACGGGCGGCCTGACGTGCGGCCCGGGACGCCGCCGGGCCCTTCACGTCGGGCCGGCCGGCGACTATCATCGGTCGGGAACGACCCTTTTCGTCGAACCGAGCGCGACGGGAGACCACAGATGAGCAGCGCCCTGGAATCCAAGCCGGAAACGACCGACGCGCGGGCTGCGTATTACAGCCGCATCGATGCCTACAACATGGCGCCGTTGTGGGAGGTGCTGCACAAGCTCCTGGCCAGGGAGCCGGTGACCGAGGCGACGCCGTATCTGTGGAACTATGACGCCCTGCGTCCGTCGCTGATGGAATCGGCAGGCGTCATCTCCACCGAGGAGGCCGAACGGCGGGTGCTGATCCTCGAGAACCCCACGATGCGCGGCAAGGCCTGCATCACAGAAGCGCTCTATGCGGGGCTGCAGCTCATCATGCCGGGCGAGGTCGCGCCGACCCATCGCCACAGCCCTGCCGCGCTGCGCTTCATCGTCGAGGGCAGCCGCGCGTTCACTGCGATCAACGGCGAGAAGGCCTATATGGAGCCCGGCGATCTGATCCTCACCCCGTCCTGGGTGTGGCACGACCACGGGCACGAAGGGGACGAGCCGGTGGTCTGGCTCGACGGGCTCGACATCCCGATGATCCGCTTCATGGGCCCAGTCTTCGCCGAGCCGCATCCGGACGAATACCACGCCGCGGGCAACCCGGCCGGCGACAACCAGTACCGTTACGGCGCCAACATGCTGCCCTTTGACGCCGAATTGAAGGACGAGCTGAACTCGCCGGTCTTCCACTACCCCTATGCCAGAACCCGCGAGGCGCTCCTGATCTGCGCCAAGGCGCAGGAAGTCGACCCCTATCACGGGGTCAAGATGCAGTACGTCAACCCGGTCAATGGCGGGCCGACGATGCCGACTCTGGGGACCTACATGCAGTTCCTGCCGGCGGGGTTCGCAACGGAGAGCTACCGCTCAACGGCGGCCTGGGTCTATTCGGTGGCCGAGGGCACGGGCCGGACGACGATCGGCGAGGAGAGCTTCGAATGGGGTCCGCGGGATTCCTTCGTCGTGCCGGCCTGGTACCCGCACCGCCACGAGGCGGACGGCGCGGCCTTCCTCTTCAGCTTCTCCGACAAGCCGGTTCACGACCGGCTCGGCTGGTTCCGCGAGGTGCGCGGCAACGCCTGACCAATCGCCAGGCAAGGTGTTCGGGGACCGCCGGCGCTGTTGCGGGGATGCTCGTCGGGCCACCGCCCCTCACTTGAGCCGATGTGCAGATCGCGCGAACCGCGAGAAACGGAGACGACGATGACGCCCACCGAAACCTTGCGAATCCAGCAATATCTTCGAAAAACCTTCGACAACGCCCGGATCTCGGTCTTCCAGTCCAGGGATCTGCGCGGCGGCGTCGAGGTCGAGGTCAACGGCGAGTTCCTGGGCGTCGTCCACCGCGACGAGGACGAGGGCGAGGTGTCCTATGCGCTGATGATCTCGATCCTGGAGGAAGACTTGCCGCCCGCCGGTCCCGGCCAGCGTCACTGATCCCGGACTGCGCGGGAGACCGGAGCGATGCGCTATTCGCTGGAACGGTTCTGCGCCGATGCCGCGGCGGCCCTGACGCAGGATGCGGGTCCGACCGGCCGCCAAGCGCTGGCCCGGCACCTGGAACGCCTGCTGGTCGATCCCGATTTCGTGGCCGCCCATCTCGGCCCCGACAAGCCCTCGGGCGCGGAGACCCTCCATGTCGATCCCGACTACGGGTTCCATGTGATGGCCCACACCAACCGCGGGCCTTCGCGCAACGGCCCGCACTGCCACGGGCCGTCGTGGGTGGTTTACGGCATGGCCATGAACCATGTCGAGATGACCGAATGGAACAGGGTTGACGACGGCGCGCGTGACGGCCACGCGGTGCTGGAGGCGGCGTGCCGATACGTGCTCGGCTGCGGCAAGGCCCGCGTCTTCAATGAAGGCGTGATCCATTCGCTCGACCGGCCGCTCGAAACCCGCCTGGTAAGGGTGACCGGCTGCGACCTCGACCGGGTCCGGCGCTACCGCTACGAGCCGGCCAGGAACCGCGTCCAGGTACTGGAACCCCGGTCCGGCTGACCCGACTTGCCCGGCCGGATATCGCGACCGGTCCGGGGCGCGCTGTGGATGATCGGCGCGGCGGCTTCGCTGGTCGCCATGGCGCTGCTCATCCGTCTGCTGACACCCACCTACAGCGTGCTCGAGCTGATCTTCCTACGCAATGCGGTCAATCTGTGCCTGATGACGCCGTGGATCGCGCGGACGGGCCTGACCGGCCTCAAAACCGGGCGCCTGGGTCTGCACGGGTTCAGGAACGCCCTGCAGTATGCGGGCAACCTGGCTTGGTTCTATGCCGTGACGATGGTCACCCTGGCGGAATTGTCCGCGCTCCAGTTCACGATGCCGATCTTCACCGTCGTGATGGCCGTGATCGTTCTGCGCGAAAGGGTCGATTTCGCTCGCGCGCTGGTCGTCGGCGCCGGATTCGCCGGCACGTTGATCATCCTGCGGCCCGACCAGATCACCCCCGGCGCCGGGCCGTTCGTCGTCCTGCTGGCGGCGTTCCTCTATTCGGCGTCGTTCGTCACCACCAAGCGGCTCGCGGCCACCGAATCGGCCAATGCGGTGGTGTTTTACATGAGCGTCTTCATCCTGGCCTTCTCGGCGATCCCGGCGCTGTTCGTGTGGCAGACCCCGACATGGGACGATCTTCCACCGATCGTCGGGCTGGGGATCACGGGCTATACCACCCACTATTGCGTGACGCGCGCGATGGCCTCGGCGGATGCGAGCTTCGTGGTGCCGTTCGATTTCCTGCGCCTGCCGATGTCCGCAGCGGCCGGGGTTGCACTGTTCGCCGAACCTGTGCGGACCTCGACGATCGCCGGGGCCGTGGTGATTTTCGGTGCGGCATATTACAACACGTGGCGCGAGGAACGCCGGGGTGGCGCGTTGATTCGATGATCCGGCCTCACGCCGGGGGCCGGCCGGCCAGGGCGAAGGTGCGATAGACCATCACCAGCCCGGCGGCGGGGGCGAGCGCGCACAGCCCGAAAACCCATCGCAGCGCGCCGGCGATCGCCTGCGGGTCGGACGCCGCGCCCAGCCCCCCGGCGTTGGCGATCAACCCCACCGCGGCGGCGCCGAAGGCGAGCCCCAGCGAGCGCAGCGCCGGGATGGCAGACGCGGTCAGCGATTCCTCGCCCTGCGCCGGGATCGTCATAATCCAGGTGATCGCCAGCACGTTGACGATGCCGATGCCGAGCCCGACCAGGAGGGTCATCACGCCATGCCAGACAAGGCCGGCCTGCCCGACGCCGACGGCGATCCCGGCAAGGCCGATCAGCGACAGCAGCGATCCGGCGACCATCGCCAGCCGCGTCCGCGCCCGGCCGGTAACATAGGCTGCCGCGATCGAG
>CAYFYS010000315.1:0-3536 GCA_964347365.1 uncultured Rhodospirillaceae bacterium
CCCGGGGCGCTTCCGATCTGTCGCGGGCCTGGCCGAGGACGACTGGCTGGTCGAGGTGGATGCCACCGCGGTGCTCGATTAGGGCTTGCTCCGGGCAGGCCGGTCGTCAATCGCCGTAGAGCTCCAGAAGGTTGCCGTCGGGGTCGTGGAAAAACACCAGCCGGCCCACGCCCTGGTCCGGTTCGGGAGGCAGGATATCGGAAGCGAACACGACACCGGCTTCGACGAGGTGCCTATGCGTGGCATCGATATCCTCTACCGCAAAGGCGATGTAGCGCACCCCGCGGTGGCTGTCTACCAGCCCCTGGGTCGGGGCGGGATTGCCCTTGACCTCAACCAGCTTGAGTGCCAGCGGTCCAGAGCGAAAGGTCCGGAAGCGGAACCCCCTGGTGGAGAATCCGCCGCGCGTGGCTTTTTCGTCGGAGACGGCGATGCGCTTGATCTCCTCCATCCCCAGCGTATCGCGATAGAACCGGACCGACCGGTCGAGATCCTCCACGACCAGCGCAAGGAAAATCGGCGCGTCCTGCTGAAGCTTCATCGGACCTCCGTCGCGTCTGGCTTGCCGAGCGCGTGGATGGTACTCGATCGTCGGTGGAAGCGTCCACCGGCATCGATCCGGATCGGTGAGGGACGGTTGCGCGGCGTACTTGAACGCATGGTGGCGCGGTAAGCTGCGCCCGTTCACCATCTGGTGAACGGAGCCCGGTTGTCCTACCGTGCCGGTGTGCCCATATACCTGCCGATAGGGGCCGCGCGGATGGCCCGGCGGTTTCGGACAGGCGGCAACTACGGGAGGCCAGAATGAACATTCTCAACAGACGGACGCGGGGATCTCTGCTGCGTGCGGCCGCGCCGGGCGGGCTGGTCCTGGCGCTTCTCAGCGGCGCGGCGGTGCCGGCCGATGCCGCCCAGGTCGTCACCTTGACGCAGGTCGCCTGCCAGTTCGTCGAATCCGAGAATGGCGTCGATCACATGTACACGACCACCAGGAAGGCAGATTGCGAGGCGATCAACGCACGCACGGGCGAGGAACGGCGGGCCAAGGCGGAGCCGATGAAGCTGAAGCCCGGCACGTATGTCTTCCGGGTGGAGAACAGGAACGTTCCCTACGTGCTCGGCTTCTGGCTGCGCGACAAGGATTACAACTGGCGCAATCCGCTGCACCGGTTACGCAAGACCAGCGTCTCCGGCGGTGGTCTGGAGATCGGCACCACGCGCGACTACGAGGTGACGTTGAAAGCAGGCGAATACCTCTATTCCTGCCCGCTGAACACCACGCCCGACTATCGCCTAGTGGTCGCCGACTGATCGGGCGCCGCAAGGTCGGCGCGATACGGCCGTGGCGCGCGCTAGGGAATAAACTGCTCGTTGAGGATCCGATCTTCGAGGTTGTGTTCCGGATCGAACAGCAGCGTCAGCGTCGTCTTAGGGTCTTCCCGGACGACTACCGAGCGGACGTCGCGCACCTCGGTGTAGTCGGCCACGGCGCTGACGGGGCGCTTCGTCGCTTCCAAAGCCTCCAGGCGCAGCTGCGCCGCCGAGGGTAGCAACGCCCCGCGCCACCGGCGGGGTCGGAAGGCGCTGATCGGCGTCAGCGCCAGGAGGTTCGCCCCCAGGGGGATGATCGGGCCGTGGGCGGACAAGTTGTAGGCGGTGCTCCCGGCGGGTGTGGCGATGATCGTCCCGTCGCAAACTAGTTCGGGCATGCGCACCGTGCCGTCGATGCGGATGCGCAGCTTCGCCGCCTGACGGGTCTGGCGCAGCAGCGAAACCTCGTTGATCGCCATCGCCGTTTGCACCGTGCCTTCGAGAGTGCGCGCGCGCATGGTCAGCGGGTGCAGGTCGACCCGCTGGGCGGCTTCCAACCGGTCGAGCAGGTTGCGCTCTTCATAGACGTTGAGCAGAAACCCGACCGTGCCGCGGTTCATGCCGTAAATCGGCACGTTGCGGCCCAGAAACCGGTGCAGGGTTTCCAGCATCAGACCATCGCCGCCGAGCGCGACGATCACCTCGGCCTGATCGGGCGAGACGCCGCCGTAACGCCTGGACAGGCGCAGCAGCGCGCGCTGCGCCTGTGGCGTCGTCCCGCCGACGAAGGCGATCCGTTGGTAGCTCACGGTCGGATGAACGCTCGGACGAGCGGCTGGCAGCCCCGGCTAGGTATCGCGCTGGTCGTCGGTGTCCGCGCCGTCGGTCCAGGCATCCCCGGCTGCGGCGTCGTCATCGAACGCCGCACGCGCATCGCGCCAATCGTCTTCTTCTTCGTCCTCGACGCCCAGCGCCTCACCACGGGCCTGGGCCCGGGCCTCTTCCTCGGTGCGCGCGACATTGACGGTGATCGTTGCCGCAACCTCGGGATGGAGCCTGATCCGTACCGCGTGCAGGCCGACGGTCTTGATCGGCCGCTCAAGGTCGACCTGGTGCCGCGTGATCGAGAAGCCCGCCTCAACCACCGCCGCGACGATATCGCGCGTCCTCACCGAGCCGTAGAGTTGGTAGTTGTCCGAGGCTTGGCGGGTCAGGATCACCGATAGCCCGTCGATGGTGGTCGATACGTTTTGGGCCTCGCTGCGTCTTTCGAGATTGTCGGCTTCAAGCTGCGCGCGCCGGGTTTCGAAATAGGACATGTTCTCCTTGGTCGCGCGCATCGCCTTCTTGTAAGGCAGGAGGAAATTGCGCGCGTAACCCGGCTTTACGGTGACGATTTCGCCCATCCGCCCGAGTTTGTCCACGCGCTCCAGCAGGATCACTTCCATGGCTAGTCCTCCTCGTCATCGCGCCGCGGCACCGCAAAGCGCGTCCGCAGGCGGAGCCAGGGCTCGAAGACTCCTATCCCCGCCACGACAGCCATCGGCCATCCGGCGACGAACAGGATCAGATAGATGCCCAGCAGTACGAACGTCCGCCCAGCCCAGCGATTCGAGACCGCATGTATAACCGACAAGCCGAGCAGGAAAAAGGGCAGCAGAGCGACCAGGGCCGCGTTGCGCCCGACGGCGCCCAGCTGTCCCGGCAACAGCGCAGCCAGCAGCGCGGCCGCAAGCGCGAAGCTGAGCCAGCGCGGCAGGAACAGGTCGGTAAACGGCTCCCCTGGCCGGATATTCGCCCCGAAACGCGCCAGCGCACCCTGAGCCAGCAAACCGTTGACAATCACCATGAACTGCCAGGAGATCAGCACCAGCGCAGGCAGAAACGCCGCGACCGGGCTTTTCGCCACCGCCTCCACCGAAATTTGCGCACCGCCGAAGCCGCCGGCGAACCCGCGGAGCATATCGGTCAGAAGCTCCTGACCAGCTCCAATCATGCCGCCCTGCCGGCCTGACAGGATCAGCGCCCCGACGGTCAGCAAGGCCAGGGCCATCGCATTCAGCGTCGCGATCAGATAACCGGACGGGTACCACGCCGTGCTGCCATCGATGTCCTGGCGGGATAGCAGCGCCCGATTGACCAGAGCCAGAACCGGCGCTGCGGTGGTCAAAGCGAACAGTCCGGCCGCGCTCAACGGCAGGGTGAGGGCGATGGTCGCCAGTCCG
>CAYFYS010000316.1:0-3535 GCA_964347365.1 uncultured Rhodospirillaceae bacterium
GGTCTTCGATTTCGAACGAAGCGAGGCGGTCGACCGGGTGATTCTGACCGCTTCCGGCGGACCTTTCAGAACCCTCGACACGGCCGCGATGGCCCACGTCACGCAAGCCGAGGCCGTCGCACATCCGACCTGGAAGATGGGAACGAAGATTTCGGTCGACTCCGCAACGATGATGAACAAGGGGCTCGAGCTTATCGAAGCGCACCAGATCTTCCGGCTTCCCGATAACAGGATCGAGATCCTGATCCACCCCCAGTCCGTGGTGCACAGCCTGGTCGTCTATGTCGACGGATCCGTCCTCGCCCAGCTCGGGATGCCGGACATGCGCACCCCGATCGCCTATACTCTCGGCTGGCCGTCGCGGATGCCGATCCCCGCCGAGCGGCTTGATCTGGCCGCGATGGGCAAGCTCACCTTCGAGCGACCCGACCCTGAACGCTTTCCCGCGCTGCGTCTGGCGCGCGAGGCGCTGCGGCAGGGCGGCGCGGCGCCGACCGTATTGAACGCCGCCAACGAAGTCGCCGTACAGGGCTTCCTTGCTGGGTCGCTGGGCTTCCTCGAGATCGCCGAGGTCATCGAACGGACCCTGACGATGTCGGCCGGCCCCCTCCATTCCCTGGAGGACGTGCTCCACATCGACCGTGAGGCCCGCAGACGTGCCGAAAGCGCGATCCGGCGGAAAAGCACATCAGCCTCGCACGATCTCAGGCGCTCCACCGCCACCTCCTGAAGCCGTGGAACATCGCCCCGGCGAAACCGCACCCGGCCTCGTGCCCGGAAGGTGCATCGCAACCGCCTTGTCGCAGAACGATTCCAGACGCAACGAACGACGAAGAGGCGGAGGATTTGACGTCCGTCGGTCGGGGTGGGGATAATCGCGCTGTCAGGCAGGCGGTACGACGGATAGGAGAGGACGGGGCTCATGTTCCTCAAGAACCACTGGTATGTCGCCGCCGAACCCCACGAAATCACCCGCGTGCCGTTTGCTCGGACGATCTGCAACCAGCCGGTCGTGTTCTGGCGCGCCGAAGACGGCCAACCGGTGGCCTTCGAGGATCGCTGCTGCCACCGCCGGATGCCGCTTCGCAAGGGCACCGTGGACGGCGACCGGCTGCGTTGCCATTATCACGGGCTGGAGTTCGACCGTTCGGGCGCCTGCGTGCGCGTGCCCGGCCAGAGCGCCGTCCCGCCCGATGCGCGGGTCCGGACCTACCCGGTGATCGAAAAGTACAAGTGGATTTGGATCTGGCTCGGCGACCCGGCCGAGGCCGACGAGGCGGACATTATCCCCTTCCCGTGGCGCGAGAGCGAAGACTGGGGCGACAAGGGGACCTGTTTTCACGTCAACGCCGACTATCGGCTGCTGATCGACAATCTTCTCGACCAATCGCACCTGGCTTTCGTTCACGCCTCGACCATTGGCACCCAGGCGATCGCCGAACAGGCCAGTATCCGCATTCTCAGGACCGAGGAGACGGTGACGGTCGCGCGCTGGATGATCGGCAATCCGGCGCCGCCGACCTACCGCATGATGATGGGCTGGGAACCGGACAGGATCGTCGACCGCTGGGCGATCAACGAGTTCCGCCCACCCGGTGCGGTGCGCCTGCTGGTCGGCGCTGCGCCGGACGCAGCCGAAGGCAGGGATTTCGGATTCTGCGAGCTCGACCATCCCGTGCCGGAGGGCGGCTTCGCTTTCCGCAACCTCAACTTCATCACGCCGGAAACCGAGACGAGCTGCCATTATTTCTGGTCGAACGCCTGCAACATGAAACCGATCACCGAGGAACGGACGGATTTGCATTTCAAGCAGGTCCTCCGGGCGTTCCACCAGGATTGGGAGGTCCTGGAAATGCAGCAGCGCAACTGGGACAACCGGCCGGTGGTCAACACCAACGCCGATGCCGGCTGGATCGCCGCGCGGCGGATGATCGAGGACCGGCTGCGCGAGGAAGCGCGCGGCCGCGCGGCGGCCGAATGATCGACACTCGAACCCTGGGGGAAACGCAATGCCGAAGCGGGTCGAAATCAATCCCAAGTGGCCGTGGGCCGAAAAGTTCCCGTTCAACCTCGGGATCAAGGTGGACGAGACGGTCTATGTCTCGGGTACGGTGGCGTGGGACCCTGACGGCAACATCGTCGGGCCGGGCGACATGCTCGCCCAGTCACGCCAAGCCTTTGCGAACCTGGCCGAGATCCTCGCCGAGGCCGGCGCGCGCATGGACGATGTGGTCAAGATAACCGCCTTCCTGACCGACATCGACCGGTATGGCGAGTATTCGAAGGCGCGCTCGGAAGCCTTCACCGGCAACATGCCGGCGAGCACGGCGGTGACCTCGCCCAAGCTGCTACAGGACGGGCTCCTGGTGGAGATCGAGGCCGTGGCGGTAATCGGCAGCGGCTGAGCTGCGGCAAAGACCCGGAAACGGCGACGGATGCGCGATGCTCACGACTCGGACAGGGCCAGGGGCGCGCGCATCGCATCGTAGGAGAACACCCAGCCCGGATCCATCGGCGCGCGCAGCCACTTGTTTTCGCGCGAGCCCTGCTGGACGCGCGAAGCGCGGTCCTTGCGGCTGTGCTCGTAAAGCTTGAAGGCCCTGGCGTGGTCTGGGCCGGCAAGCGCGATGGCGCGGACCAGGACGGCGGCATCCTCGATCGCGATCGCCGCGCCCTGGCCCATATGCGGCTTCATCGGATGGCAGGCGTCGCCGATCAGGACGATCCGGCCGCGGTTCCACAAGGGAAGCGGTGCACGATCGAACAGCGGCCACTTGGTCGCCCCGGAGCAGACGTCGATCAGGTGCCGGACTTCGGGGTGAAAGCCATCAAAGGCCGCCCGCAGGGCGTCCATGTCCGCATCGACATGGGACAGCCCGAAATCCCAATCGGGCTCGGGCACGCCGGTGACGAAGTAGATCTCTTCGCGGTGGCGGTCGAGGTAATAGACCACGATATGGGTGTCCCCGTGCGCATCTTCGGTCCACCACTTGGTGATGTCGGCGGGATGGACATTGCCCAGGCGTTCCGCCGGGATGATCGAGCGGTGGGCGACATAGCCCGAGTAGGTCGGAAGTTCCGGCCCCAACAGGACCGCGCGCGTCATCGAGTTGACGCCATCGGCGCCGATGACGATGTCGGCCGCTGCGCAGCTTCCGTCCTCGAAGGCGAGCCGGACCGAGGATGCGTCCTGGTCGAGCCCGACCAGCTTCTTGCCGAACAGGACGATGTCGGGGGTGACCGCGCTGAGCAGAATCTCGTGGAAGTCGCCGCGATGGATCAGGAGGTACGGCGCACCGAACCGGGCTTCGGCGGCATCTCCCATGTCGTAGCGGAACATCACCGCGCCGGTGTTCCATTTCCGGCTGAGCCAGTACCGGGGTCTTATGCCGATATCGCGCAGGGCTTCCTCGAGGCCGATCGCGCGCAGGACCTTCATGACGTTGGGGCCGAGATTGATGCCGGCCCCGAGTCGCGCCACCGCGGGGGCCTGTTCATAGATCCGCACATCGTAGCCGCGCTGCTGGAGGAGCGC
>CAYFYS010000317.1:0-3528 GCA_964347365.1 uncultured Rhodospirillaceae bacterium
AGGGAACTGCCGCGCGGGCGGCCGATTGCCGCCCGCCGCCGGACCCGGGAGAGGAAACCATGCGTGAAGGCGGGCTGGACGCACCGATACGCCATCCGATCGGTTGGACGGACGAGGCGTTCTACGACACCGAGGCGCTCGATGCCGAGTTGCGACGGGTCTTCGACATCTGCCATGGCTGCCGACGCTGCTTCAACCTGTGCGAGTCCTTCCCGCGCCTGTTCGATCTGATCGACGAGTCCCCGACCATGGAGCTCGACGGCGTCGACAGCGCCGATTTCAAGCCGGGCGTCGATGCGGGCACGCTGTGCGACATGTGCTTCATGACCAAGTGCCCGTATGTTCCGCCGCACGCCTTCAACATCGATTTCCCCCACTTGATGCTGCGCTACCGCGCGGTCGACAACCGGGCGGGCGAGGTGCCCTTCGCGGTGCGCCAACTGACCGAGACCGATCGCAACGGCAGGATCAACGCGCCGGTCGCGCCGCTGGTCAACTGGGCCGGCCGCACGGCGAACGGGCTGACTCGGCCGATGATGGAGACCGTTGCGGGGATCGACCGCAAGGCCGCGTTACCCGCATTCCATCGCCGGACGTTCGCCGCACGGGCGCGGGCGGATGCGCCGACGGTCGCGCAGACCGCGCCCGCCGCAGGCCGCAAGGCGGTGCTCTATGCAACATGCTTTGCCAATTACAACGCACCGGAGATCGGCCGCGCGGCGCAGGACGTGTTAGCGCGCAACGGGGTGGAGACCGAAATCGTCTACCCGCGCTGCTGCGGCATGCCCAAGCTCGAGCACGGGGACATCGCCCGGGTCGCCGAGAACGCCCAAGCGGTGGCTGCGGCGTTGACGCCCTGGATCGAGCGGAGCTACGACGTCATCGCGCTGGTGCCGAGCTGCACCCTGATGCTCAAGTTCGAATGGCCGTTGATCCTGCCCGACGACGAGGCCGTCCGACGGCTGTCGGCAGCGACCTGGGACATCTGCGAATACGTCGTGGACATCGCCCGCAAGGAGGGTCTGGCGCCCGGGCTGCGGCCGCTCGACGGCGGGGTGACGGTGCATCTGGCGTGCCATGCGCGCGCGCAGAACGTCGGCCCCAAGGCCGCCGAGATGCTGCGCCTGCTGCCCGAGACCGAGGTGCGCGTGATCGAGCGCTGTTCGGGCCATGGCGGCTCCTGGGGCATGATGAAGGCCAATTTCGAAACCGCGATCAAGGTGGGCCGGCCGGTCGCACGCCAGGCGGCCGAGGATGGCAGCCGCCATGTCGTCTCGGAGTGCCCGCTGGCCGGGCTTCACATCATCCAGGGGATGGAGCGCCAGGCCGGAGACGACGCCGGCAAGGCCGGGGCGGTGCCCGAGACCGTGCCCCATCCGATCCAGCTCCTCGCCCAAGCCTATGGCGGAGGTTAAACCGATGGCTGCCAAGCGTGCGATCACCCGACAGGACATCCTTCCGATGGCGGCGTACGCCGCGCAGCGTGCCGCCCTCAGGGGCGAAATCACCGCGATCAAGCGCGACCGCCGGGTCGAAGTCGGACCCTTCGCCACCTTCTATTTCGAGAACTACCGCACGATGTGGCACCAGGTCCACGAGATGCTGTATATCGAAAAGGGTGGCGAGGACCAGATCGCTGACGAGCTTGAGGCCTACAACCCGCTGATCCCCAAGGGCAACGAGCTCGTCGCCACGGTGATGTTGGAGATCCCCGATCCGGACCGACGAGCCCGCATTCTGGCCACCCTCGGCGGGATCGAGCACAGCATGAGCATCACCGTGGGCGGCGCGGCTTCCGCCGGGATCGCCGAAACCGACGGCGAACGGACCAACGCCCGGGGCAAGGCGTCCTCGGTCCATTTCGTGCACTTTCCGTTCACCGCCGATCAGGTCGCGGCCTTCCGCAGGCCAGGCGCGCATGTCGTGCTCGGCATCGGCCATCCGAACTACGGCCACATGGCAGTCATGCCGGAGACGGTGCGCACGGCGCTGGCCGAGGATCTCGCCTAGCGCCTCCTTAAGGGGGGCGTGCCTGCCCTGGCGGACGCGGCGTCGACGACGTCACCCCGGCCTTCCATTTCGGCGCTATCAGGCAACGGCGGCGCGCCCGGCCTCCGCCGCTGCCAGACGGTCCAGGATACGACGGGCTTCCAGCCCGCCGGCATCGCCGTTGATGTCGACCCCGACCCAGCCGGGCGCGCGGTCGAGCGCCGCCTGCTGGGCCTCCAGCACCGCCTTGTCCTCTATGAACGCCTCGTGCACCTGGCGGTAGAGCAGATCGGTCACCGCCGGTCGGTCGAGGTCGAAGTTGTGCGCATCGGCCCAGAAATAGTGCACCGAAGTCGCGGTTTCCGGGGTGATCGCGTTCAGGCTGCGCCGTTCGAATCCCTTGCTGCGGTCGCCCTCGCGCGCCCCGGTGCCGGTCGGCGCCCCGCCCAGGTCGAGCTTGACGAAGCACGGCGGGACGAAATCGATGATCTGCCAACGGTCGATATTGGTCGTGAAATCGATCAGCTTGCGATACATCGGAGGGGCCGGCACGTCGATCATCCAGCGCGTTACGCGCACGCCCGGGCCGCGGCGTTCGGTCTTGACCTCGGCGGCCTCGACCACGGCCGCGTTGCCGAGCGTCGTGCGGTGCACGAAGCTCAGATGGGAAAGATCGAGCAGGTTGTCGACCGCCAGGCGGTAATCGCACGCCATGGGGATGCGGCTGCCGCGCGCCCGCCACGCCGGATCGTCGAGCTCGTGGAAATCGGCGATCAGCCCCGGGTCGGCCCGTTCGGCCGCGCCCATCCAGATCCACACCCAGCCCCAGCGCTCGACGAGGGGGTAGGACCGCACCCGGGCGCCGGGCGGCACCGCGGACTGGCCCGGCACCTCGACGCAGGTCCCGTCGGGTGCGAAGACCAGCCCGTGATAGCCGCATCGCAGCCGGTCGCCGTCGCGCGTGCCCATCGACAGCGGCAGTTGCCGGTGGCAGCAGCGGTCCTCCAGCGCGACCGGCTGCCCCCGCGCGCCGCGATAGAGCACCACCGCCTGGCCGAGGAACGTTCGGGCGAGCGGCGCCTCGCAGAGCTCGTCCGACCATGCGGCCACATACCAGTAGTCCTGCAGAAACATCGCACCCTCCCCGGCACGGTTGCGTTCAGGAGATGTCCATCACCGTGATCCAGACCGTCCGCCGCCGTCCCTGGTTGACGACGGTCAGCTCGACCTGGGCGCCGATACCGGCCTGGTCGAGCTCGCCGGCGAGATCGGACGCCGAGCGGACCGCAACGCCGTTGACCTTGACGATGATGTCCCCGAGCACTTGCCGCTCGAGGCTCGCCGGCACCAGCCCCGCCCGCTCGGCCGAGGAACCGGGCAGGACGCGGCTGACCACGAGCCCGCTCACCCCCAGCCGCGCGGCCGTCTCCTCACCCATCACCACGATCCCGATCCCCGGGCGCGGCACCCTGCCGTCGCGGATCAGGCGCGGGACGATCCGGTTGACGACGTCCACCGGGACGGCGAACCCGATACCCG
>CAYFYS010000318.1:0-3523 GCA_964347365.1 uncultured Rhodospirillaceae bacterium
TTGCCGCACGCCGGGCAGGCGTCCAGCCGGAGAATCGGGCGCGGCCAGATCCCTTACAGTTAGGGATTTTTGCACGTGTCGGGAAATGGTCATCATTCGGCCTGCTCTGCCTTTAATCCTACCCGCCACGGTCGAGGCTACGGCGCCGGCCGTTCCACGGCCCGGTCGGAACGGGGCATCGGTTTGACACTCTGTCGTTGGTTCCCTACGATTTCCGCGCCCAAGGACAGCGCCGTGAAGCGCTACGGGTCGGGGGTCGCTGCGATCGACGACGGAAGGGAGAGCGGGATATGACGATCAGGACGGTTCTGGCGGCCGCCACCGCGGTGACGGTGGCGTTCGGTGCAGCCGGTAGCGCAGCGGCGGCCTTCAAACTGAAGGGCGAACCGCGGGTCGCCTTCGTCTACTTCAACGTCAAGAACGACGGCGGCTGGACCCAGGCGATCGACGAGGCCCGTATCAGGGTCGAGAAGAAGCTCGGCTGGAAGATCCCCTATGCCGAGAAGGTGCCCGAAAAATCCTCGGCCATCCGCCCCGTCGTCGAGCGGTTCATCCGTCGCGGCTTCAACATCATCAACGGCTCGGCCTTCGGCTATTCGGACACCTTCAAGGATCTGTCCAAGGAGCATCCGGAGATCGCCTTCGTCAACCCGGCCGGCATCACCAACGGGGTGAACCTGCAATCCTATTACGGCCGCACCTACGAGAGCCAGTATCTATGCGGCATGGTCGCCGGCGCGATGACCCGGACGAACAAGCTCGGCTTCGTCGCCGCCCACCCGCTGGGGCTGGTGACCTGGACGGTCAACGCGTTTGCGCTCGGCGCCCAGGCGGTCAACCCCGAGGCGACGCTCAACGTCGTCTATACCGGCTCGTGGTACGACCCGGTCAGGGAACGCGCGACCGCACTCGCCCTGATCGAGCGCGGCATCGACGTGATCGGCCAGCACGTCGATACCCCGGCCGTCCAGGTCGCGGCCCAGGAGAAGGGCGTCTGGGGCACCGGCCATCACCGCGACATGCGCGAGTTCGCCCCCAAGGCCACTCTGTGCTCCTCGGTCTGGGTGTGGGACCGCTTCCTGATCCCGCTTTACGAGGCGATCTCGAGCGGTGCCTGGAAGACCAAGCCCTATGGCGAGTTTGTCGGCCTCAAGCACGGCGGCACAGATATCGCGTGCTGCAACGCGATCGTGCCCAAGGAGGTGGTCGACAAGGTCATGGCCGCCCGCCAGCGGATCATCGACGGCTGGCACGTCTATACCGGCCCGATCCAGGACAATACGGGCAAGACGGTCGTCCCGGCCGGCAAGACGCCGAGCGACGCCGATCTGTGGGGCATGAAATATCTCGTCAAGGGCGTCATCGGTCAGCTCTGAGCCGCCGCCCGACGGACTTCCGAACCGTGCCCGGCCGGAACGCATCCGGCCGGGCAGCGTGGCCGCGCCGCCGCCCGGTGGAGCGGCGCCGATGACCGCCGCGCTCGAGCTGAGCGGGGTCACGAAGGATTTCGACGGGCTCAAGGCGCTCGACCAAGCGTGGTTCAAGCTGGAATACGGCGAGGTCCACGCCCTCCTGGGCGAGAACGGCGCCGGCAAGTCCTCTCTGATGAACGTCGCCTGCGGGCTCTATCTGCCCGAGGAGGGTCGCATCACGCTGGACGGCGCCGAGGTCGCGATCGAAGGCCCGGCCCATGCGCGCGCGCTCGGCATCGGCATGGTGCACCAGCATTTCAAGCTGGTGCGACCGTTCACCGTGGCCGAGAACGTGATGCTGGCCAACCCCACGCCGGGATCCTGGTCGCGCGGGATCGAACGGATCGCCGCCGCGATCCGCCGCTACGGCGCGGAGCTCGGCTTCCCGCTCGACCCGCATGCGCGGATCGACGCGATCTCGGTTGCCGAACAGCAACGGGTCGAAATCGTCAAGGTGCTGATCGGCGGCACACGCATGCTGATCCTCGACGAGCCGACGGCGGTGCTGACCGACGAGGAGGCCGACCGCCTGCTCGCCCTGGTGCGCGACATCGCCCGCAAGGGCGCAGCGGTGGTGCTGATCACCCACAAGCTGCGCGAGGTGCACGCCTTCGCCGACCGGGTGACGATCATGCGCGGCGGGCGCACGGTCGCCGCCGATCGGCCGGCCGCGCTGTCGAGCGCGCGGATGACCGAGCTCATGGTCGGCTCCGCGCCGCGCAGCGACACGAAACGGGCCGCGCATGTGGGCGGGCCGCGCCTGGCGATTGCCGCGCTGACGGCCGTCAACGCCGAAGGGCTGCCCGCGCTGGCCGATGTCGGCCTGTCCGTCCGGGGCGGCGAGGTCTACGGCATCGCCGGCGTCGGCGGCAACGGCCAGACCGAGCTCGCCGAGATCCTGGTGGGGGTGCGCGCGGCCTCCTCCGGCCGCATCGCGCTCGACGGGACGGAGATCGTCGATGCCCATCCGCGACGCCGCCGCCGCGCCGGGCTGGCCAGCATCCCCGCCGACCGCTACGCCCTCGGGCTGGCAGCCGATCTGACGGTGAGCGAGAACTATGCCCTGTCGGGGCTCGCGGCCGGCAAGTACGGCGGCTGGTGGGTATCCGGCGCGGCGATGGACAGCGATGCTGCCGCGGCGATCCAAGCTTTCGAAATCCAGGGCGCGGCACCGCCCACCCGATCCCGCCTGCTTTCGGGTGGCAACGCTCAAAAGCTGGTGCTGGCGCGCGAGCTGTCGGGCCGGGCCGGTGTTCTGGTCGCCCATTCGCCCACGCGCGGCCTCGACGTGCGCGCCTGCGCGGCGGTTCACGCCCATCTGCGCCGGGCACGCGATGCCGGCGCCGCGGTGCTGCTCATCAGCGAGGACCTCGACGAGGTGCTCGATCTGTCGGATCGGATCGGCGTTCTGAACCGCGGGCGGATCGTCGGAGAGTTCGACCGGCCCGCCGACCGCCAGGCCGTCGGCCGGCTGATGGTCGATCATGCCTGAGCTTGCGCTGGCCGCGCGGCCCGGCCGTCGCCTCGGGCGGCTGAGCCTCGAAGTGCGCCAGTCGATCGGGCGCGCCAAGCATGCCGGCTTCATCGCACTCTCGCTGGCGGTCGGGCTCGGCATCTCGTTCGCGATCCTGGTGGTCGCCGGCGTCGCGCCGGCCAACGTCTTCGAAGAGTTCGTGGTGCTGACGTTCTTCGACCGGTTGGGGCGTTCGAGCGTCCTGATCGAATGCAGCCCGCTGATCCTGGTCGGGCTCAGCGCAGCGGTCGCCTTCCGGGTGAATTTCTGGAACATCGGGATCGAAGGCCAGTTTTTCTTCGGCGCCATCGGGGCGACGATCATCGCGATCTTCGACGTCGGTCCGCCGTGGATGCGGATCGGGCTGATGCTGGTCTTCGCGCTCCTCGGCGGGTTTGTCTGGGTGGTTCCGCCCGCCCTGATGAAAATCAAACTCGGCGTCAACGAGGTGATCTCGACCCTGCTCCTGATCTACGTCGCCTACCTGTTCGTCCTCAACCAGGTCTATGGCGCCTGGCAGGACGAACGCGAGCGCTTC
>CAYFYS010000319.1:0-3483 GCA_964347365.1 uncultured Rhodospirillaceae bacterium
CGCGGGCGAGTTCGGCTGCAACGTGGTGCGCAACGACTGGGTCAACGACGAATATCGGCTGATGGTCCTCGATGCGCCGGCCCGCGCGTTGACCGCCCAGGCCGGCCAGTTCTTCCACCTTCTGTGTCCGACGCCCGACGGGGCGGAGGTGTGGATGCGCCGACCGATGAGCATCTACCGCGTCGATCGGCCTGGGGCGCGGTTGGAGTTCCTCTACAAGTGCGAAGGGCGCGGCACGATCGGCATGGGGATGCTGGGTCCGGGCGATGCGTTCAACATCTTCGGCCCGCTGGGCATCGGCTTCCGGCTGGCGCCGGAGTGGAAGAACATCGTGGTCCTGGGCCGCGGCGTCGGGCTTGCGACGCTGGCGCCGCTGTCCCAGCTCGCCGCCGCGCACGGGGTGCGCATCACGGCGATCCTGAGTGCGCGGAACGCCGATGTCGTAATGTCCAGAGACCTGTTCGAAGGCCTTGGGGCCGAGGTGAGGGCCGTCCTGGACACCGACGGCAGCAGCGCGGTAGCCAATGTCGAGGCGATCTTGGAACGCCTGATCGCCGAGGACAGGGCCGATGCCTTCTTTACCTGCGGCTCGAACCGGCTGCTCAAGCTGATGCAGCGCCTCGGCGCCGCGCACGGCGTGCCCGGCCAGGTGGCGATGGAACAGCTCATGTGCTGCGCGCTCGGCGCCTGCTATATCTGTGTGCGGACCTTCCAGATCGAGGGCAGGAAGGTCCTCAAGCGGGTGTGCCGCGAAGGCCCGGTGTTCGACCTCCAGGAGGCGGTGGGATGGTAGATCTTTCGGTCCAGATCGGCGATGTGCTGCTGCCCAACCCGGTGATGCCGGCATCGGGGGCGTTCAGTTGGGAATACGCCGACGTGATCGACCTCAACCGACTGGGCGGGCTGGTCGCCAAGACCATCTGCAAGGAGCCGCGCAACGGCAACCCGACCCCGCGCATGGCCGAGACCGAAGCCGGGATCATCCAGTCGATCGGCCTGCCGGGCAAAGGGGTGCACTATTTCCTCGACCACATCGTGCCGGAGTACAAGAAGTTCACCCCGCCGTTCATCGCCAGCGTCTCGGCGGAGACGGCCGAAGAGTTCGCCGAGATGTGCCGCATCCTGTCGGTGCCCGAGATCGACGTGCTGGAGGTCAACATCTCCTGTCCGACGCGCAACGCCACCGGCGGCAACTTCGCGCTCCACAACGAGCACACCAAGCGGGTGATGGGCGAGATAAGGGCCGCTACCGACCACCCGGTTTGGGCGAAGCTGTCGCCGAACGCCGGCGACATCGTCTCCATCGCGGTGGCCGCCGAAGAGGCCGGCGCCGATGCGCTGGTCATCGCCAACACCTTCCTGTCGCTGAAGATCCGTACCGACGATTTCCGCCCGGCGCTCGGCAACAAGTTCGGCGGGCTGGTCTCGCCCGCGCTCAAGCCGATCGTGCTGCGCATGGTCTACCAGGTCGCCAAGGAGGTTTCCGTGCCGGTGATCGGCATCGGCGGGGTCATCAAGGCCGAGGATGTGGTCGAATACATGCTGGCCGGCGCCTGCGGGGTCGGCATCGGCTATGCCGGTTTCCGTAACCCGACGGCGCTGACCGCGATCGTCGATGACCTGGAAGCCTGGTGCGAGGCACGCGGCATCGAAAAGGTGACCGAACTCATCGGTGCGGTGCGCGACCAGGACATGGAAACCGACACCCTGGCCGCCGCCGCTGTGGGCGTGTAAGCCCGGCGCGAGGCCGCGCGACGGTTCCGGACGCGCCTGATCGGCCGTCCCCTAATTGGTCGATCGGGTATCCTGTTCGGCCGCTTCGTAGGCGCGCAGGCGCTCATCGCGGTCTGTTTCGGCCAGCGCCAGCAGGCGCGCAAGGACCTGATCGTCGGTCTCGCCCGCCATCTCGCGCAGCGCGCGGATCCGCCGCAGGACGCTGTCGGAAACCGTGATCGACGGCATCGCCTCCCTCCATCGCCCGATGACCCACCATGTCGGCGCGGCGGGGGGCGGCTATTCGGCGGCCGCCCGGCGGGCCGTTTCCATCATGGCGATGGCTTCTGCGGTGGTGCGCACATCGCCCGAGACCTGGATGAAATTGTCGAGCGTGGCCGCGTGCAGCGCCTCCACGGCCGCCGCACAGCCGTCCGAGCTCATGATCGTCTTGAAGTCCATCATCATCGCATCGCGGGCAGTGCACTCGCAGCACGTGTTGGTCACCGTGCCGGTCACCAGCACGGTGTCGATGCCGGCCGCACCCAGCCGTTCGGCGATATCGGAACTGCCCGGCAGGAAGGCGCTGAACCGGGTCTTGTCGATGATCAGGTCACCGTCCGCAACCGCGAGCTCCGGCCACAGCGCATGGCCGTGCGAGCCCGGCGTGAAGCCCGCCTTGAGCTGCCGGGCGAGTTCGGGACGGATCATGTGGTCGTAGAAGCTGTGCCACGGGCTGGCCGGATCGTAGGTCATCCGCCCCCAGGCCACCGTCCCACCGCGGGTGCGCAGGGCGTCCGCCAGCCGGTTGACGCCCGGGACGATCGCCCGCGCATCGGCGATCGCATAATCCGATTCCACCGCCATGAAGATATTCTGCAGGTCGATCACCACCAGCGCGGTCCTGGTCGGCTCGATGCGCTCGAAGGGATGCAGCCGGCCGCGGATCTTGACGATCCTTTCGGTCAGGCCCGGCTTGAAGCCATTCCGTTCCACTTTCCGATCCTTCCTATCGGCTCTTCAGGCGGGTCTCGAACATGGCCATGATCGCCGCCCAGTCCTTGGCCGTCGCCTCGGCGTCGTGGATGTCCCGGTCCGGCAGGGCATAGCCGTGATCGGCCCCGACATGGACCGCATGGGTGTAGTCGACCTCCAGCGGTGCACAGACCGCCGCGATCGCCGCGATCACCTCGGGCGGCGAGAAGCGGTCGCGCGCGCCGAACCCGCAATAGAGGCCACCGCGCATGCGCGTAGCCAAAAGGTGCGGCGAGCCCGGGCCGTCGGTGACCAGCGCCGTCCCGTGCAGGCTCGCCACCGCCCGGAAGCTGTCCGGGAAATGCGCCGCGGCATGGAAGACATGCCGGCCGCCCATGCAATAGCCGACCCCGCCCATCGCCGAGACATCGACCGGTTCGGCGCATGCCAGATGGCCGATGATCGCATCGAGGTCGGCGAGCACCATCTCGTCGCTCAGCCGCCGGCCGGTCGCAAGGATCTCGCGCTGGATCGGCTCGGGGAGCAGATGGAGCGAAATCATGCGCCCATCGTCGTCGTGACGGGCGAGCCGGACCCTGCCCATGCGGTGGTAGAAGTCCGGTACCAGGGCGAAATAGCCCGCTGCGGCCAGATCGCGCGCAATGCGGTGCAACTCCTCGCGCACGCCCCAGATGTCCTGGAAAACGACCACCACGGGATGCGGCCCGCCGCCACCAGGCATCGCGGCGAAGTCTTTCATCGTGCGCTCGGCCGTGGCGATCTCGATGGTCATTT
>CAYFYS010000320.1:0-3475 GCA_964347365.1 uncultured Rhodospirillaceae bacterium
GCGTGTAACGCTCCTCGGCCACCGTTTGCGCAGTTCCCACCGTGGACAGCAGCAACCCCATGGCGGCGGCGGCAAGCCCCTTGACCATCGACCCGCCGCTCAGCGCGCCCACCATGGTCAGCCCGAGAAGGGCCAGGGCGAAGATCTCCGGCGAGCCGAAGGCAAGGATCAACGGCTGCACGATGGGCAGGGAGATCGCCAGTGCAACGGCGCCGAAAACCCCGCCATAGGCCGATACCGCGAAAGCGGCGCCGAAGGCGCGGGGCGCCTCGCCCCGCTTGGCGAGCGGGTATCCGTCGAGGATCGTCGCCTGCGATGCCGCGGTTCCGGGAATGCCGAGCATGACCGAGGCGATGGTGTCGGAGGTGGTGGTGACTGCGAACAGTCCAAGCAGCAGTGCAATCGCGCTCAGCGGTTGCATGTCGAAGGTGAACGGCAGCAGCAGCAGCATACCGATGATGCCGCCCAGCCCGGGAACCGCGCCGAGCCAGATGCCGATGAAGATCCCGAGCCCGAGGAACGCCAGCACCTCGGGCTCGAAGATCGATGTCAGCCCGGCGGTCAGGGCCTCGATCATGGGCTAGCAGAGCCCGGCCGCCCGCGCCGCCGGATCGGACGCACGCTTCAGCGGATTATCGAGCGCAGGTATTCCTTCGCTCCGGGGGCGATCCTCGTATAGCCGCGCAACAGCGCGCCCGCCTTGTCTCCGGCGAGCCAGAACGGCGCGGACTCGGTCGCCTTCGAGAAGTTCGCCACCGTGCGCTCGTCCGCCCAGTTCGCCGCATAGGCCTTGCGCATCGTGGCCACGATTTCGGCCGGGGTGCCCGGCGGCAGCATCACCCACATGGCCCAGATCTGATGGGCGGCAAACCACTTGTAGGCTTCGAATTTCGGCCCCGACGGCACCTCGCCCGTCACCTTCTTGTAGAAGGTGACGAAGTTGGGCAACGCGCCGAACGCCTCGGCATGATCCATCGGCGTGTCAGAGCCCGGCGGGAAGGCCGAGTGGTAGAAGAGATCGATCGCCCGACCGTCTTTCACCAAGTCCCTTTTGTAGAACACCCAATACCCGATATCGCCGGTCGAGATCGCCTGGATCTCGTTCTGCATCAAGGCCGCCTTCAGCTTGGGCTGATTCTTGTAGCCGATGATGAAACGATAGGGGATGCCCAGCATGTCGAAGGAGAAACGCGAGAACATACCGAGCGCGCCGCCCGGAATCCGCGCGCCGACGTTGAAATTCGCCGCCTTGCGGATGTCCTCCCGGTGTTTGATCCCGCCGGCCAGGTCCGCACGCACCACCGTCACGAAGTTGACGCCCATCACGCCCACGGCGTTGAACTGGGCGGGAGCGTACTTGACGCCCTTCAGCCCCAGCAGCAGGCCGGGGAAGTTGAGCGGCCCCCACAGCATCTGGGTGCCGTCCTTCCTGGCCCGGTTGAACACGAAATTGATGCCCTTCTGACCGCCGCCGCCGACGATGTTCCGCACCTTGATGCTCGGTTTGCCGGGAATGTGGTCCTGGAAGGTCTTGGCAAAACGCTGCGCCTGCCGGCTCAGCCCGCCGCCGGGGCCGGCGGGTACGATGAATTCGACCGTCTTGCCGGAAAAATCCTGGCCGGCAGCGGGCGGGCCGCCGGTCAGCGAGCCAAGGCCGGCAAGACCGGCGGCGAGATAAACTATTGTTCTGAACATGTTGCGCTCCCTGTTCTTCGTCGGAAAACCATGGTTCAAGCGAACGATGAGGATCGTGTCGGTCCACCGTGCCGCCTGCTCAGGGCCGCGCACGGATATGCGGTCCGAGATCGGCGAGATCGGCATCGGTTCTGAAACCCGCCGCGCGGATGCCGAAGGCGACGAGTTCTTCATCCTCGTCTTCCGTGGCGCCGGTGACCCCGACCGCGCCGAGAATGTTGCCGTCGTCGTCGCGGATCAGCTCCCCGCCGCCGACCATGAACATCCTGGGTTCGCCGACCAGGGCCTGCACTTGGGCGACGAATTCCGGGCCCTGCCTTTGGCGTTCGCGCACCAGGGCCGACGACCGCCCCAGCGCGAGCGCAGCGACCGCCTTGCCCAGGGCCATTTCGATACGCGCTTGGGAGCAGCCGTCCTCGCGCTGGGCCGATTTGACCTTGGCGCCGATGTCGGTGACCACCACGCAGAGCGGCCGCAGCTTCATGGCCCGGCCCTTCTCCAGAACGGCCGCGATGATGGCGTTTGATCCATCGAGGGTGAGCATGCGGGCCGGGTGTCCTGCCGTTCAGGGGATGACCGCGATCGCGCTGATCTCGATCAGGTAGTCGGGCGAGATCATCTTCGTCACCTCGACCATGGTCGAAGCCGGCGCCGGCGCCTTGAAATATTCGCGGCGGACTTTGTGGATCAGCTCGAAATGTTCGATGTTGCGCACGAATACATCGACGCGGCAGATGTTATCGAGCATGCCGCCGGCGGCCTCGACAGCCGATTTCAGGTTCTCGCAGACCTGCCGGGTCTGGGCTTCGACATCGCCGATGCCGGCGATCGATCCGTCGGGCCGCCGCGCGGTCATGCCGGAGATGAACACGATGCGGCCCGTGCCCTCGACGGCGATCGCCTGGGAGAAATGACCGACCGGCGCTGCGACCGCACCGGTGGTGATCTGTTCTCTGGGCATGGCCGTTGTGCCTCCTGCGCCGGTCAGACCTTGAAGCTGCTCTGGACCTCCGGTGGGAAGAGCTCCTCCACCGCCAGGCGACGGCGGCACACGCCCTGCTCGAAGCCGTATTGCAGAAAGGCTTCGAGCGTGGTGCGGTTGGCTTCCACGCCGTAGGGAAAGACATCCTCTCCGAACAGGTCCCTGGCCCGCTCGGCCGCCTCGTAGCACCAGGCGAAAGGAAAGCGCGTCGCGGTGATCTCGCACGCCCGGGCGACGGCGTTGGCCTTGGCTTCCTCGAAGGCGCGCAACAGGTTCATCGCGATCCAGCGGTTGGCCTCGAAGATGTCGGCGCGCAAGGCGATGACGTGCATGATAGGGAAGATGCCGGTCGCGCGATAATAGGCCTCCTCGACCTGGCGGTAGTTGGGATAGAGCTGCACGATCTCGCCGGTGCCGTCCTCGAACGGGCCCGGCGGGTGGGCCGACATCACCGCATCGAGCGCGCCCTCCATCAGCATTCCGGTCAGGCTGCGCTCGGGCTCGTTGCGGTAGCGCACGCCTTCGGGCAGGTGCAATGCGACCTTTTCCGTCCGGCCTGGCTGGTTGACGCCGGCCTGGACCCATTCGATCGCCTGCAGCGGGATGCCGATCTGATGGACCAGCCATCCCCTTGTGTAGATCGATGCCGTCTGGGCCCATTCCGGGATGCCGACCCGCTTGCCGGCAAGCGCGGACGCGTCCCCGATCGGGCTGCCGGCGCGCACGAACAACCAGGACTGGCGAAACACCCGCGAAGGAAACACCGGGATCGCCCTGATTGACGTATCGTCCAGGGCC
>CAYFYS010000321.1:0-3451 GCA_964347365.1 uncultured Rhodospirillaceae bacterium
GATGTGCGTCGGCATCAACGGCGACGTTGCCGCCCCGGGCGAGCGCACCGCCTCGACCAGCAACCGAAACTTCGTCGGCCGCCAGGGCGCGCACGTAAAGACCCATCTGGTGAGCCCGGCGATGGCCGCCGCCGCTGCGGTTACCGGGCGGCTTGCCGATGTCCGTACCCTGGCGCCGCCGGGCGCAGGGTGAGACGAAAGCGATGCGCCGTTTCGGCGCGTTCACCGCGATCGCGGTCCCGATCGAGCAGGTCAACCTCGACACCGACCAGATCCTGCCGGCGCGCTACCTGCGCAAGCGGCGCGATGCGCACTACTACCGCTATCTGTTCGCCGATTTGCGCTACGATTCCAACGCGCGCCCGCGCCCGGAGTTCGTGCTCAACCGCGCGGCCTATCGCGGTGCGGAGATCATCGTGGGCGCCCGCAATTTCGGCTGCGGCTCCTCGCGCGAGGCGGCCGTCTATGCGCTGGAGGCGAACGGTATCCGCGCGGTGATCGCACCGAGCTTCGGCGACATATTCTTCGGCAACTGCCTCGCCAACGGGCTCCTGCCGATCCGCTTGCCCGATAACGTCGCCGCAGCGCTGCGCGGTGCGCTTGCCCGCCAGCCCGGCGCGCGGCTTGCGATCGACCTCACAGCCCAGACCGTGACCGCTCCGGACGGCGGGGTGCACACCTTCGAGATCGACGCCTTGCGCAAGCGCTGCCTCCTGGAAGGGCTCGACGACATCGCACTGACCATGGAGCACGAGGCGGCTCTGACCGCGTTCGAGGCCGCCTATGTCGCGAGGTATCCCTGGAAGGGCTGAGCGGCGGGCGGTATACTACCGCATCCCGAGATCGCGTTTGGAGGCGCCAGACCATGACCAGGCTCGCCGGAACCGGTCGCTCGCTCGAAGAGATCACCGTCAGGTCCGACACCCGCGACGTGCTCGCCCACGCCGCCCGCGAAGCGGCGAAGAAGGGCTTCCACGACACGCTGATCGTCGATGTGGACGCCCACATCACCGAGACCATGTTCTGGCCCGAGGTGATCGAACGCATCGACAGCGACGTCTACCGGCAGATGGCCCGATCCTTCCAGGACCGCGTGGGCTCGCCGCCAGGCTTGCTGAACGCCCAGCCGGGCATGCTCTACCAGGACGTCTACGGCCGCATCCCGCACCAGCAGAGCCAGCAGGAGACGGTCGAAGCCACCGATGTCCACAGACAGGTCACGCTGACGCGTCGGGCGATGGACTCCATGGGGATCGACTACATGGTGGTTTTCCCCACCCCGATGCTGCTGCTCGGCACCCACCCGCAGGCCGAGGTCGAGGTCGAGCTCGCCTGGGCGTTCAACCGCTGGCTGACCGAGGAGGTGCTGCCCGAGGAGCCGCGGATGAAGGGCCTGATGTTCCTGCCCTTCAACACGCCGGAGGTCTGCCCCAAATTCGTTGCGGAGTTCGGCGACAAGCCGGGCGTGATGGGCTTTACCGTCACCAGCACGCGCTACAAGGCCGTGCACCACAACGCCTACATGCCGCTCTACCACGCGCTGGAGGAGCGCGGCCTGCCGATCGCCTTCCATGCCGGGTTCAACTGGGAAGACGGCTCGATGGCGCAGCTCAACCGGTTTCTGTCCATGCATGCGCTGTCGTTCGTGCACTGTAACCTGATCCACATGACCAACTGGGTGATCAACGGCATGCCGGAGCGCTTCCCCGGTCTGGACGTGCTGTGGATCGAGAGCGGGCTGGCCTGGTTACCCTACGTGATGCAGCGCCTGGACTCCGAATACATGATGCGCTCTTCGGAAGCGCCGCTCCTGAAGCGCAAGCCGAGCGCGTACATCAAGGAGATGTACTTCTCCAGCCAGCCGCTGGAGGCGCATCACCCCAAGCTGCTGGCAGCGACGCTGGAGGCGATCAACGCCGATACACAACTGCTGTGGTGTTCGGACTGGCCGCACTGGGACTTCGATGCGCCGTCGGTGATCTGGGACCTGCCGTTCCTGGACGAACGCCAGAAACGCAACATCCTGGGCGAGAACGCAGCCAGGCTATTCAAGCTCGACAATCCCTACACCGCGCGCCAAGCGGCCGAATAAGCCCCCTTCAACCGCACCGCGAATAGGCGCACGCGGTGCAGATGTCGCAGCCTTCCTGGCGGATCAACGCCGCCTGACCGCATTTGGGGCACTGCCGATGGGCGCCCATCACCGGACGCTTCGCCTCGGCGGGCGGGTTCGCCACCGGCGCGTCCGTCGACAGGAAGCCGATATCGATCATGTGCCGCTCGATCACCTCGCCGAGCGCGGCCAGAAGCGAGGGGACGTAGCGGCCTTGCATCCATTGCCCACCGCGCGGATCGAACACCGCCTTGAGCTCATCCACGACGAAGGAGACGTCGCCGCCGCGCCGGAAGACCGCGCTGATCATCCGGGTCAGCGCCACCGTCCAGGCGAAATGTTCCATGTTCTTGGAGTTGACGAAAACCTCGAAGGGCCGGCGGCGCCCGTCCTGGACGATATCGTTGAGCGTTACGTAGATCGCATGGTCGCTGTCCGGCCAACGCAGCTTGTAGGTCCGCCCGGCCAGCTCCTCCGGCCGGTTGAGCGGCCGGGTCATGTAGACCACCCCGCCGGCATCGTAGGCGTCCTCGGCCGGCGCCGGCGCCCGGGGAATCTCCAGCGGCAGTTCGCCCTGGTGGCCGTCCCCCTGAGACGCTGTTGACAGGACCGCTCCCGTGATCTCGTTCGGGCGATAGCTCGTGCAGCCCTTGCAGCCCAACGCATAGGCCTGGGCGTAGATCTCGCGGAACGCCTCGAAGCCGGTATCGGCGGGCACGTTGACGGTCTTGGAGATCGAGCTGTCGACATGTCTTTGGGCCGCGGCCTGCATCACCAGATGGCCGCGCGGCGTAATCGCCTGGGAATCGACGAAGTATTCCGGCAACGGGGCGCGCTCGCCCTCGATCTGGCGGTACAGACGCAGGGCGTAGCCGCTGACCTCCTCCTCGTGCCGCGAACCGTCGGGCTGCAGCACCGATCGGGTGTGGATGAGGCTGAACACCGGCTCGATACCCGAGGAGACGTTATCGGCGAGCAGCGAGATCGTTCCGGTTGGCGCGATCGAGGTCAGCAGCGCATTGCGCAGACCATGTGCGGCGATCGCATCACGCACCTCGGCGCCCTGGGCCTGGATCGCCGGCGCAGCGAGATAGGCCTCGCGGTCGAACAGCGGGAAGGCGCCCTTGTCCTCGGCAAGCCGCGTCGAGGCGAGATAGGCGCCGTGCTGGATCGCGGCGAGCCAGGCGTCGGTCAGCGCGACGGCTTGCGGAGCGCCGTAACGGGCGCCGCACATGATCAGCGCATCGGCCAGTCCGGTGACGCCGAGCCCGATGCGGCGCTTGGCGCGGGCCTCGTGGGCCTGGGCGGGCAGCGGGAACTGCGAGACGTCGATGGTGT
>CAYFYS010000322.1:0-1681 GCA_964347365.1 uncultured Rhodospirillaceae bacterium
CGTGGCGGCCGTCACGCCGCTGGCCCAAGCCGCCGGGAGCAACGTGAGCGCGTTCTCGAACGACCGGTCGGTGGCCGGGCAGGGGACGTTCCTGATGGGGCTGTTGCCGGGCCAGCAGATCCGCCGCCTGGTCCGATACGCCCGCAGCCAGGGCATTCTGCGCTTTGCCGCGCTGGTTCCCGACACCGCCTTCGGGCGGCATGTCAGGCGCCATTACGAGCAGTCGGTCCGGGAGACCGGAGGCGTCCTCGACCGGATCGAGCAGGTGCAGGACCGGTCCGCGGACGCGGCGGAAGCGGTCCGCAGGCTCGCCAGATTCGACGATCGGCGCGCGGCGATGCGCGCCCAGCGCGCCGCGATCGAGGCTGCCGGCCAGGAGGTGACCGCCCAGATGATGGCCGAGCTGGAAAGTACCGCCGGCTTGACCGACCTTGGCTTCGATGCGCTGCTGATCGCATTCAGCGGCATCCGCCTTGCAGAGGTTGCCGCGCGGTTGCCGTACTACGACATCGATACCACGCGGATCAAGGTGCTCGGCCTGTCGTCGTGGCATACCGATGCGCTGGGCCGCGAACCGGCCCTGGTCGGCGCCTGGTACGTCGCACCACCGAACCGGGTCCTGGGCGATTTCGAGACACGCTACCGCCAGACGTTCGGCACCGCGCCGGCCCCGCTGACGAACCTGGCCTACGATGCGGCCGCCCTGGTGGCGGTGCTCGCGCGCGCCCGGGCGGGTGCGGACTTCACGCTTGCGGCGCTGACCGACGCCAGCGGGTTCATGGGAACCACCGGCATCTTTCGCTTCCATGAGACGGGCGAGTCCGAGCGCGGGCTTTCGGTCTTCGAGATCGGCATCAGCGCGCCGCAGGAAATCAGCCTGGCGCCGGAGACCTTCGAAGCGCTGGTGAACTGAACCGCGCCTCCGCGTCAGGCGAGCAGGGCGGCCAGCACCGCATCCAGGCGCATGCGGCCCGCCGCGGTCGCACGCAGGCCCCGGGCGTCGTTCTCGATGAAGCCGGCCTGCGCAAGCCGGCTCAGCGCCGTGCGGTCGAGCGCATCCTCGGGCGCGGCGCCGGCCAGGGCGACGAAACGCGCGCGCGGCAGGCCGGTGGTGAGCCGCAACCCCATCATCACCACCTCCTCCAGCCGCTCGCGCGGCGTGATCGGCGTCGCCGTTTCGGTGGCATGGCCTCGTGCTTCGACATCGGCGCACCAGGCCGTCGGCGCACGGCGCTGGGCACGGGCGGTCGTTGTGCCGTCCACGGTGATCCGGCCGTGCGCACCGGGTCCGATGCCGACATAGTCGGCCGATAGCCAATAGAGGAGATTGTGGCGGCACGCCATGCCGGGGGCCGCGTGGTTGGAGATCTCGTAGGCCGGCAGGCCAGCCGCTTCGAGCCTGTCCAGGGTGTCCTGATACATCGCGGCCTGATCGTCCTCCGCAGGCAGATCCAGCCGTCCGCGCCGATGTGCTGCGTGGAATGCCGTGCCGGGCTCGATGGTGAGCTGGTAGACCGAAAGGTGGCCGGTGCCGTCGCCAGGCATATGGTCGAGCGCGCGGCCGAGCTCGTCCTGCCAGTGTCGGCGCGTCTGGCCGGGTCGGGCGTAGATCAGATCGAAGGATGTGCGCGCGAACAGGCTCTGGGCGGCCGCGATCGCCGAGATCGACTCGCCCGGCCCG
>CAYFYS010000322.1:1691-3447 GCA_964347365.1 uncultured Rhodospirillaceae bacterium
CCCGTGCGTGCGCCCGAGCACGGCCAGCCCCTCCGGATCGAAGGACTGCACGCCAAGCGCCAGCCGGCTCGCTCCGGCGTCGCGAAAACCGGCGAGGCGGCCGATCTCCACGGAGGTCGGGTTGGCCTCCAGCGTGACCTCGAGATCCGGTGCACGCGCCCAGCAGGCGGTTGCCTTGTCGATCACCGCAGCGACCGTCTCCGGACGCATCAGCGAAGGCGTGCCGCCGCCGAAGAAGATGGTTTCCAGCCGGCGGTCCGTCGTCAGCGCCGCGTAATGGTCGATCTCCGCCAGCAGCGCCCGGCACCAGCGGGTCTCGTCGATCTCCGTCTGGACATGGCTGTTGAAATCGCAATAGGGGCACTTGGACCGGCAGAACGGCCAATGGACATAGAGCCCGAGCGTGTTCTGGCCCGGGGTGAAGCCCGTCGTCGGGTTCATGGGGCGCGATCTCTGAAACAGGCGGCGACGAGCTTGGCGAAGGCGTCCGCGCGATGGCTGATCGCGCGCTTTTCCGCCGGCTCCATCTCGCCGAAGGTGAGGGTGCGTCCTTCGGCGACGAATATCGGGTCGTAGCCGAAGCCCTTGTTGCCGCGCGGCGGCCATGCGAGGCGCCCTCGGATGCGCCCCTCGACGCTCACGCAATCGCCGTCGGGCCAGGCGAGCGCGAGCGCACAGACGAACGCCGCGCTGCGGTCCGCACCCGGCGGCAGCGCATCGTGGAGCCGCACCATGGCAGCGGCGAAGTCGCGTTCGGCCCCCGCCCAGCGGGCCGAGTGGATGCCCGGCGCGCCGCCGAGCGCGGTGACCGCAAGTCCCGAATCGTCGCTGAGCGCGGGCAGGCCGGCAGTGTTGGTCGCCGCGCGGGCCTTGAGTTCCGCGTTGGCCCGGAAACTCTCGCCCGTCTCCTCGGGCGCATCCAGGCCCAAAGCGGCGGCCGCGACGATGTCGATCTCGAACCGGGCGAGCATCTCGGCGATCTCGTCGACCTTGCCCCGGTTGTGCGAGGCGACCACCAGAACCGGCTCGGTGAAAATGCGCGCCATGTCAACCGCGTCCGACCGCCTGGCGCTGCAGTCGGGTCAGCGCGGCCACTCCCTTTTCGGCCAGATCGAGCAGGGTGTCAAAGGCTTGGCGATCGAAGGGCACGGTCTCCGCGGTGCCCTGAACCTCGACGATTCCGCCGGCGCCGGTCAGGACGAAGTTCGCATCCGCATCCGCGCTGCTGTCCTCGAGATAGTCGAGATCCAGACAGGGGGCACCGCCGACGATGCCGCACGAGACCGCGGCGACCGAATCGGAAATCGGATCTGTGCCCAGCACGCTCTTGTCCATCAGCGCATCGATCGCCAGGCGCAGCGCCACCCAGGCGCCGGTGACGCTCGCCGTCCGCGTGCCGCCGTCGGCCTGGATCACGTCGCAGTCGATCCGGATCTGGCGCTCGCCCAGCAACGGCAGCGCGACACAGGCGCGCAGCGACCGGCCGATCAGACGCTGGATCTCCAGCGTCCGGCCGCCCTGTCTGCCGCGGGCGGCCTCGCGGTCCGTGCGTTCGTGGGTCGCGCGCGGCAACATGCCGTATTCGGCGGTCACCCAGCCACTGCCGGTATTCTTGAGGAACGGCGGCACACGGCCCTCGACCGATGCGGTACACAGCACGTAGGTGTCGCCAAACCGCGTCATGCACGAGCCTTCCGCGTGCCTGGAAAAACCCGGCTCCAGGATGATCCTTCGCAGCTCGTCCCGTGCCCGGCCG
>CAYFYS010000323.1:0-3443 GCA_964347365.1 uncultured Rhodospirillaceae bacterium
AGATCGTTTCCAGTTCTGGCGTCAGGCGCGCGGCAAGGTGGCCCGGGGCGTGCGCACACTTGTTGCGGCCGGCGATGATTCCGTCTTCCTGCCGCAACGTTTCAGCCGGGCCAGCACGGCGGTCCAGGGGTTGCCGGCCGCCGAAGTTCTCCTTTTCGGCGCCGGATCGGCGGACATGGCAGCGCAGACCAGCGCGCCCGGCTGCGGATTGCTGCAGGCTGTGGCGTCAAACATGCGCGGCATGGCCGCAGGAATCCGCGCCGGCTGGCGGCAAGGCGAACATCCCTTCGCGCAGTTCCTGGCGGAACCCGGACCGCAGAACCCGTACTTTCAGGACCACCGCGAGGCGACGCTGTCCTTCTTCAGGGCTCTTCATGACACTTTGCAGCTCATCGCCGATGTGAAGCTGCGGCCTGTCGTCGGCGAGGCCGTTGCCTCGGCCCGGCCCCGCATGGCGGAATCCCGCCCGAGCGGCCGATCGCTTCGCAACGTCATCGACAATCTCCAGGCGTTGCAGGCGCTCTACCGCGGTGAAGGCGGGCCGGGTCTCGGCAGCCTGGTCGAGACCGGCGATCCGAAGCTCGACCGACTGCTGCGCAAGGCGTTTCGCCTTACCATCGCGACGGCGCGTTCGATCACCCGCCCCCTGGGCGAAGCCGTCCTCGACCCCGCGCTCCGGCCGCGGACGGAGAAGCTGACCATCCAGGTCCAGGCGTTGCGACAGATCGTGAGAGACCGGCTTGCCCCGGCGCTCGCCCTCTCGGTCGGCTTCAACGCACTCGATGGCGATTGACCGCAGAAGCGCGCTTCGGCTGTCCGCCGGCGGGCTTGCCTGGCCGTTTCTGCGGCCGCTTCACGCCGCACCCGCCAGTCGGGTGTTTCTCAGCGCGCGCAGCGGCGCGAGGGTCTGGCGGGTCAGCGGCTTTTCGACCGCCGGCCTGCGGGTCTTTGACCTGCCGCTGCCGGCGCGCGGTCATTCCTTCGCCGTTCATCCCGATGCGCGGGCCGCGGTGCATTTCGCCCGGCGGCCCGGCCGCTTCGCGTACGAGATCGACCTTGTGGGCGGGGTCGTCGAAGCCGCATTCGTGCCGCCGGATGGCCGTCACTTTTTCGGTCACGGCGTGTTCGCCGACGACGGGCACCTGCTTTACGCCACCGAAAACGACTTCGAAGGCGAACGCGGCATCATCGGAATCTACGATGTGAACAGCGGTTACAGGCGGGTTGGCGAATTCGCCTCGCACGGCATCGGCCCGCACGACATCCGCCTGCTCTCGGACGGCGATACGCTGGTTGTCGCCAATGGCGGCATCCTGACACGGCCGGACCTGCCGCGTATCAAGCTGAACCTGCCGACCATGGCGCCGTCCCTGTGCTACATCGACCGGCGCGACGGCAGGCTGTTGCAGAAGGTTCGGCTCGGCCGTGCGCTGCATCAATTGAGCATCCGCCACCTTGCCGCGGGGCAGGACGACACGGTTGCGATCGCCATGCAGTACGAAGGGCCGTTCGGCGATCTCGTGCCGCTCGCCGCCCTGCACCGGGGAAAGCGTGCACGACCCGCGCGACGCGACGGCGGTTTGCGCCTCCTGGAGGCGCCGTCCCGTGTCTGGCGCACGATGAGGCAGTATTGCGGCAGCGTCTGCTTCGATTCGAGCGGCCAGGTCATCGCCGTGTCCGCCCCGCGCGGTCATCTGATCACCTTCTGGAATGCCCGCACCGGCGGCTACCTGTCCTCGGCAAGGATCGTCGACGGCAGCGGCGTCGCGCCGGCCCGACGGCCGGGGGCGTTCCTGGCCAGCAGCGGACGCGGCGGCGTGCGCCTCGTCGATGGCCGGTCCGGCGCAGCAAGGCCGCTCGGGACCGCCTTCGCCGAGGCCGGTCGCTGGGACAACCATCTGGTGGCGGTACGGATGCAGGACCGCCGGCGATGAGCCAGTGAGGCCGCCGGCCGGGCTCTGGCGCCGCCCGGCGGCCCGCCTCCGCGCTCTATCGGGTCTGCAGCAGCGAATAGCGTCCGTCGGCAGCCAGGCATTCGGCTTCGGGCAGGCCAAGCTCCTTGCGCACGATGTTCGTACCCAGCACCAGCGAGACCATCTTGTAGCGGGCATGGCGCCGGCTCATGCCTTCGCGGCCCATCCCGCAGTCCGAGCACAGGATCAGCCGTTCCGCCGGCACATGCTTCAGCGCCTGGCGGATGTTCGCGGCGATCTCCTCGGGGCGTTCCACCTGCAGGGTGTGGTGATCGATCATGCCGATGGCGATCTTCTTGTCGGTGACCGCCCGGCCGATCGCCTCGAGGTCGATATGGCCGGAACTGCAGGACTCGAACGTGATCACGTCGGCATCGACCTGGTCGAGATACGCAAGCGTCGGCGCGTAGCTCTGCACCTGGGCGAACATGCGCTGCTGGGAGGGGTTGCCCCAGCAGGTGTGGCACCAGATTTCCGTCTTGTCGCGCAGCCCCTTGACCGTGTTGTCGAAAACGCCGACCAGCGCCTGGGCGTCGAGCTTGCCGAAAGCCGGCCCGCGGACCGGCGTCATGTGGATCTGCGGCTCCTCGAGCTGGATGACCGGACAGCCGGCATCGGCGAGCGCGTTGAGCTCGGCGTTCAACGCCTCGCTCAGCGCCATGACCCGCTCGACAGGGTCTTTGTAAAACCTGTCCTCGACCGCCGCCGCCAGGATCTCGGGCACGACGGTGCCGAACTTCACCGGCCTGGAGGTCATGCGCTGGGCGGTCTTCCACATCGCGGCGTAGTGCAGATCGCCCGGCCCGACGGGGCCGACGATCGCCGGCATCACCCGGGCTTCGAGGTAGTCGTGCAGGATGTGGCCGCGCGGGAAGCCGACCCCGCCCATGCGATAGACCGCAGCCTCGGGCGCATGCCTGTCGAAGCCGTCCATGTGATGGGGCGGATAGCTGGTCCAGCTCTGGCCGCCGACCTCGTTGTCGTAATGGGCGTCGCCGTCGGTGAGGATGTCCAGGCCCGCGGTTTCCTGGTCGCTGATATGGACGGCCACGGCATCGGTGTATTGCTCGCGAAACCGCGCATCGACCATGGCCCGGAGGAACGTCCGGGTGCCGAGGTTCTCGGTATGCCAGCCCGGCCGCGGCAGCGAGCCGATCAGCGCGGTCGGCAGCACGACATCGGCGCTCGCGCGGTACATGGCCGAAATCCTTCCGTTGCCGGGCATGGTCGGGGCGGCGGCGGGTCCGATCTTCGAGATGTGCCGGGGCCGAGGCAAGCCGAAACCGCCTTCGCGGGCCGGACGTCCCCGCGCGCGGACCGACAAGCGATCGGCATCCTGCGCCCCTGCATTGAGCGACCCCGTCAACTCGGCTACAAAGACGACACAACAGCATGCCGCATCGCGGTGGAACGGGGTGACAGCGGCAAGACCCACGGCTCTGGTGACGGGCTCGGCGACAGGGATTGGTC
>CAYFYS010000324.1:0-3439 GCA_964347365.1 uncultured Rhodospirillaceae bacterium
GGAGTATACAAGAATTTGATCCGGGTGTAACGCCATATCACGGATGTGCATTTGGCGAGGATCGTGATGCCCCGTTCGCGCTCCTGATCGCCGGAGTCCAGCGCGCGTTCGGCCAGGCGCTGGTTGGCCCGCACCGCCCCGGTCGCCCGCAACAGGACATCGATCAGCGTCGTCTTGCCGTGATCGACATGCGCGATGATGGCGATGTTGCGCAAGCTCACACCCGACCCCGCGCGTCCGCCGGGCGGCGTCAGGCCAGCCCGGGAAGATCGGCGAGCGCGGCCTCGGGGCGGGCGCCGTAATGGCCGATGATCTCGGCCGCTGCGACCGCGCCGATCCGTCCGCATTCCTCCGGCTCGAAGCCACGCGCAAGCCCGTAGAGCACGCCGGCGGCGTAGAGATCGCCCGCGCCGGTGGTGTCCACCACCCGCGCGGCGGGCGCCGCAGCAACGTGCGTGATCGCGCCCTCGGCGATGATCGCCGATCCGTCCGCGCCCCTGGTCACGGCTGCGATCGCGCAGTCCCGACCGACCAGCCGGCAGCCCACGTCGAAGTCCGCGACCTCGTAGAGCGCGGCGATCTCCGAAGCGTTGGCGAACAGGATGTCGACATGGCCGGCCACCAGATGGCGGAACGCCGCACGGTGGCGCTCGACGCAAAACGCGTCCGAAAGCGACAGCGCGACCCTGCGGCCGGCGGCACGGGCGATCTCGGCGGCCTTGACGAACGCTTCCTTGGCCGGCTCCTTGTCGAACAGGTAGCCTTCGAGATAGGTGATCCGGGCGGCGCGGACCAGTTCCGCATCGACGTCGTCGGGTCCGAACTCCGTGGAGATGCCGAGAAAGGTCTGCATCGTGCGCTGGGCATCGGGCGTGACGAAAATCAGACAGCGCGCGGTCTGCGGCCCCGCGTCTGCGGGCCGGGCGCGGTAGGCGACCCCTGCTGCGCGGATGTCGTGGCAGAACACCTCGCCCAGCGTGTCGTTGCGCACCTTGCCCATATAGGCCCCGGCGCTGCCGAGCGAGGCGAGGCCGACAAGCGTGTTGGCGGCCGACCCGCCGGAGACCTCGATCCCCGGCCCCATCCGTTCATAGAGCGCGTTCGCCCGGTCATGATCGATCAGCGTCATCGCGCCCTTCCTGAGGCCGAGCGCGGCGAGGTCCGCCTCCTCGGTCCGCGACAGGACGTCGACGATCGCGTTGCCGAGGCCGACGACGTCGAACCGGGTATCGGGCATGGCACCGGGTTCCGCCATGGGGATTCTCCGAGGGAGGGTCATCCTGGGTGCGGCGGCGGCATCACATATCGCCGCACCGGACGGCTCCAGGCGCCGCGCCGGGACAATAGACATGCTTGAGGGGATCTCCAAGGCGCTCGAACAGGCCTTCGATCCGGCCTTCCGCGCCGTCGCGCTGAAGGTCTTCGCGATCTCGTGCGGGCTGTTCTTCGCCCTGCTTGCGTTCCTCGGCTGGCTCTTGGGCGCGCTCGCGCCGTTCGGCCTCGGCTGGCTCGACTGGGTTGTCCGGGGGATCGGCGGGACGGGTGCGCTGGTGGTTTCCGTCCTGCTGTTTCCGGCGGTCGCGACCATCGTCACCGGGCTGTTCCTGGACGAGATCGCCGATGCGGTCGATTCCCGGTATTACCCGGAAAAGCCCGCTGCCCGGAGCGGGCTCGTTGCCTCGTTGGCCGCCGCCGCACGGCTCCTCGGAGCGGCAATCCTCCTCAACCTTCTGGTCTTGCCGCTTTACCTCCTGCCGGGGGTGAATCTCTTTGTTTTCTTCGGGTTGAACGGTTATCTCCTGGGCCGGGAGTATTTCGAGCTCGCGGCGCTGCGGCGGATGGATGCGCATGCCGTGCGGTCGTTGCGCAGACGGTTTCGCTGGCGTATGTTCGCCCCGGGAGTGCTGATCACCCTGTTGTTGAGCCTTCCGGTCGTCAACTGGCTGATGCCCATGGTCGCGATCGCGTTCATGGTGCACCACATCGAGGAGATTGAACGACGCGCCGCGCTTCCCTGAAGCTGCGACGTCATCGAAATCACTGCCCGACGATCCGGGCATGCCATCGAATACGGACGAGGGACCATCGGAAATGTTCGGTCGCAAGAACGACGATGTCGAGGAGCACAAGGTGGATAAGGAAACAGACCAGCCCCAGGCGCCGGACGGACAGGCCGCCGGCCTTTCGCCGCCAAGCGCGACGGTTCGCGAACGCACCCCGGCGCCGCCCTTGGCCGCCACCATGCCGCTGGCCCGCCCGGAACCGGTCCGCCATCCGCTCGACATCCACGCCGGGGGCCGCAGGCTGGATTCGGCGGCCGAAAGCCACGACGACGACGGCAAGAGCCTTACCGTCGGCCCCGGGATCGAGCTCACCGGCCAGATCAGGTCCTGCGACAAGCTCAGCATCGAAGGCGTGGTGGAGTCCGATCTGTGCCAGTGCAGCGAGATCGAGATCGCCGAGCGCGGCGCGTTCAAGGGCGAGGCCCAGGTCGAGACCGCCGATGTCGCCGGCCGGTTCGAAGGCTCGCTGACGGCGCAGAAACTCCTGATCGTGCGCGCTACGGGACGGATCACCGGCAGGGTCCGGTTCGGCCAGATCGAGATCATGCGGGGTGGCGAGATCGACGGCAACATCCAGGTCCACATGGCCGGGGAGGCGCGTGAGGCCCTGCCGATCCACGCCTCCCGGACGTCGACCAGCTAGAAGAGGGATCGCTGGAGACTGCCCGTCCTTTCGAGGATCGCCGAGACGTGGACAGGCCGTCCCGTCGGCGGCGCCCGGTCCGCGTTCTGGCGGTGGTGGCCGCCTTCGCAGTGCTTCTGACGGGGTGTCTGGACCAGCTGCTGGGCGATGGGGGGGCCGGCCGGTCGGGCCGCACGTTCGAGAACACCGCAACGGAGAACGCCGCGACGAACCCGGTCGAGAGTGTGGCCGCGGCGCCGTTCGTCCAGCCGGTCGATGACGATCCCGGCCGGCTTCTCGGCCTGGATCCGAACGCGCTGCGGGCACTCCTGGGCCAGCCCGGCTTCGTGCGCCGCGACGACCCGGCGCGGATGTGGCGCTATCGCCACGCGGACTGCGTGCTCGATCTGTTTCTCTACGCCGAGATGGCCGGGCGTCAGCGGTCCGTGCCGTCGTTCCGGGTCCGCCATGTCGAGGCCCGTACCCCGGGCATGGAGACGACCGCGGCGCGCGGCTGCCTGCGGGCGCTTCTGGTCGACCGCGCCAGGCCACCCGCCGGTTAGGCGCTCATACGGTCTTGTCCGGGTAACGGCAAAGATCGGCCACGACGCAGACCGCGCAGTCGGGCTTGCGCGCCTTGCAAACATGGCGGCCGTGCAGGATCAGCCAGTGATGAGCGTTCCGGGCCCAGCGCGGCGGCGTACGGCGGATCCGACTCTTCATTCGAAGCATCAAGCGTCTCAAGGCGTTGCAC
>CAYFYS010000325.1:0-3437 GCA_964347365.1 uncultured Rhodospirillaceae bacterium
CACGCGGGAGGCGGCGCAGGTCGAACACGACAGCGAAGACCTGATCCAGCGCGAGGCGATGGTCGTCACCGTCACCCATTCGGGCTACATCAAGCGTGTGGCGCTGTCGACGTACCGCGCGCAGCGCCGCGGCGGTAAGGGCCGCTCGGGGATGGCGACCAGGCAGGGCGATTTCCTGGAACAGATCTTCGCGTGCGACACCCACACCCCGGTCTTGTTCTTTTCCTCACGCGGTCTGGTCTACCGGCTGAAGGTTTACCGCCTGCCCGAGGCGAAGCCGCAGTCCCGCGGCAAGGCGTTGGTGAACCTGCTGCCGCTGGAGGCGGGCGAGAACATCACCACCGTCATGCCCATGCCGGAGGATGCCGCGACCTGGAAGGAGCTGGACATCGTCTTCGCCACCGCCAGTGGCAACGTCCGACGCAACCGGCTGACCGACTTCGCCAGCATCATGGCAAACGGCAAGATCGCCATGAAGCTGGAGAACGGTGACCGTCTGGTCGGCGTGGCGACCTGCAGGGCGGGCGAGGACGTTCTCCTGGCCGCGCGCAGCGGCAAATGCATTCGTTTCGCGATCGCGCAGGTGCGGGTCTTCAGCGGGCGGACCTCGACAGGCGTGCGCGGCATCCGCCTTGCGCGCGATGACGCCATCGTCTCGATGACCGTGCTCGGCCACACCGAGTTCGACACCGAAGCGCGCGAGGCCTATATCCGCTACGCCAACGGCCGGCGGCGGGCGGAGTCCAACGGCGCCGAAGCCAGTCGCCGCTTCGGGCTGAGCGCGCGCGACATCGCGCGCTTCGAGGATACCGAGCAGTTCATCCTGACCGTGACCGAGAACGGCTACGGCAAGCGCAGCTCGGCCCACGAGTACCGGGTGACCGGAAGGGGCGGGCAGGGCGTCACCAATATCGAGACCTCGGTGCGCAACGGACCGGTCGTGGCCGCCTTCCCGGTCGAGCCGGGCGATCAGATCATGCTAGTCACCGACGGTGGCACCATGATCCGCCTGCCGGTCGATGACGTGCGGATCGCCGGCCGACGCACGCAGGGGGTCAGGCTTTTTGCGACCGCGCAGGGCGAGCGCGTGGTCTCGGCCACGCGGCTTGCCGATCCGTCCGACGGCATCGACGAGGGCGGCAACGGCGACAACGGCGCGCGTTGAGACCGGCGACCGGGGCGGCGGACGTAAACGGGGAGCGACCGGCGATGGCGGAATTCCGGACCGGGGTCTACCCGGGAACCTTCGATCCCATAACCAACGGGCATCTCGACGTCATCCAGCGCGCAACGAACGTGGTCGATCGCGTCGTGGTCGGCGTTGCGGTCAATGCCGGCAAGGCGCCGCTCTTCGGTATCGAGGAGCGTGTCCGGATGGTCGAGGACGACGTCGCTGCGCTGAACGACGGCGACAACCGGCTTGTGGTGGTCAAGCCGTTCGACAATCTGTTGATGGACTTCGCTGTAGAGAACGGGGCCAGGGTGATCATCCGCGGCCTGCGCGCGGTCTCCGACTTCGATTACGAGTTCCAGATGTCGAGCATGAACGCCAAGCTCAACCCCGATGTCGAGACCATCAGCCTGATGGCCTCGGACAAGCATCAGTTCATCGCCTCGCGCCTAGTCAAGGAGATCGCGATGCTCGGCGGCGACATCACCGCCTTCGTCTCACCCCGGGTCGCGGCCAAGCTGGCCGCGCGCAGCTTCAGGCCCCGCTCGATGCCTTGACCCTCGCAGGCCGGCCCCATAAGGTCCGGCTCTCTTCACACCCTATCCCGGACCGGCGCGCGCATAGCTCAGGCGGTAGAGCAACTGACTTTTAATCAGTGGGTCCCAGGTTCGAGTCCTGGTGCGCGCACCAGTCGCCGCACGGCCGTGGCCGTTTCGCGACCCGCCCCGACGAACGCCGCGCTCTAGTTGACGATCCGCCAGCTTCCGTCGGCTTCGCGGCACGCGGTACCGTGGCCTTGCACCGTACGCCCGTCGACGGTGACCGTCGTCTGGTATTCGCGACACGGCGTACCCGAACGTGCCGTGTATGTCCGGGTCGGGGTGACCGTTCCATGGTTACCGCTGTCGGGGTTGCGCCAGGACGCGGTCTGTCCGATCCGGTTGCCCTCCAGCGCGCTGCTCGTCGTCTGCCGGGCGTGGGCCTGGTCGGCGCGGTCGAGCGACCGGCCGATCCCCCTGCCGATCAGCCCGCCCAGGATCGCCCCGGCGACCGTCGCCACGCGGCCTCGCTTGGTACCCTTCACGTGCGATCCGGCCCACGCCCCGGCGAGCGCGCCGCCGACCGCGCCCACGGTTTCCTTCGGCCGTTCCTGCATCGTCTCGCACCCGGCCAATCCGGCGACGGCGACGGCCGCCACAAGCATCTTGATCGCGTGCATGTCCATTCTTCTCCGTTCGTTCGCCACTGCCGTTCCGGGCCGGGCTTTGCTGCTGATAGCGGAACTTGTCGGGTCCGATTCTACAACAGACTCGACGATGCGGCCACCCGTTCCGGTCACGGCCGCTGCGCTACCTTTCGGCGCGGCGCATCATTCCATGAGGCTGGGAAGGAACAGCGACAGCCCGGGAATCGACACGATCAGGGTGATGCGCACTAGGTCCGCTGCGACGAACGGGACCACGCCGCGGAAGATCTCGGTGAGCCTTATGTCGGGCAGCATCGCGTTGAGCACGAACACGTTGAGCCCGATCGGCGGGGTGATCAGGCTGATCTCGATGACCACGACGACGACGATGCCGAACCAGATCAGATCGAAGCCCAGCGCCTGCATGACCGGGTAGAAGACCGGCACTGTCAGCAGCATCATCGAGACGCTTTCCAGGATGCAGCCGAGCAGGATGTATACCGCAACGCAGATCACCACGACTGCCATCGGTGCGATCGCTGCGGTCGCGAACCAGTCGGCGAGCATGTTCGGAAGCCGCGAGACGTTGATGAAGTTGGCAAAGAGCAGCGAGCCGATCAGCAGCGTCATCAGCATCGCCGTCGTCCGCCCGCTCTCGGCAAGGATGTCTAATGTGATCCGCCAGGTCAGGGTCCTGCGGGCCAGGGCGATCGCGAAGGCGCCGGTGGCGCCGATCCCGGCCGCTTCCGTGGGGGTAAACCACCCGATATAGATGCCACCCATCACGATCAGGAACAGCACCAGCATGCCCCAGACGCCGCGCAGCGCTCGGACGCGCTCCGACCACGGAACGGCCGCGATCGGCGGGCCGAGCTCGGGGTTGATGCGGGTGATCACCGCGACCGCCCCGGCATAGAGCGCGACGCCAATGACGCCCGGTATGATGCCGGCGGCGAACAACTGGCCGATGTCGGTCTCGGTCATGATGCCGTAGAAAACCAGTGCGATGGAGGGAGGGATCAGGATGCCGAGCGTGCCCCCGGCGGCGATCGAGCTGGCGGCGAGGCTGTCGGCGTAGCC
>CAYFYS010000326.1:0-3432 GCA_964347365.1 uncultured Rhodospirillaceae bacterium
GGAAATGCGCCGTCACGGCTATGACGAGCGCCTTGCGACGGGCTCGGTCGCGGTCGGCGGCACGCTGGGCATCCTGATCCCGCCCTCGGTGATCATGGTGATCTACGCTCTCGCGGCCGAGGAATCGGTGCCGGAGCTGTTCGCGGCCGGGATGATCCCGGGCATCCTCCTGGCGGTTCTGTTCGTCGGCGTCGTCTGGGTTCTGACGATCGTCCGCCCGGAATGGGCGCCGGCCGGACCGCGCATGGCGATGCGCGAGCGGCTGCGTGCGGCGGTCGCGATGTGGAAGCTGGCGGTGCTGTTCGCATTTGCCGTCGGCGGCATCTATGCCGGCTGGTTCAGCCCGACGGAAGCCGCCGGCGTCGCCTCTTTCGCTGCGATCGTGATTGGCGCGGCCACCGGCAAGCTCGGCCTGCAATCCTTCTTCGCTGCGCTCGGCGAGACCCTGCGGACAACGGCGATGCTGATGTTCATCATCGTCGGCGCCTGGATCTTCGCCTATTTCGTCGTCCAGACCCGGCTGCCGGTCGCCCTGGTCGACCTCATCGAGGCCTTCCAGCTTGCGCCCTGGGCGGTGATCGCGATCATCCTGGTCTTTTACATCATCCTCGGCTGCGTGCTCGAATCGGTGGCGATCATCCTGGTGACCGTGCCGGTCTTCCTGCCGATCGTGACCGCGCTGGGCTACGATCCGGTGTGGTATGGCATCCTGATGGTCGTCGTCGTCGAGGTCGGGCTGATCACCCCGCCGGTCGGGCTGAACATTTTCGTGATCCGCGCCCAGCTCCCCGACATCGCGCTGGCCGTCGTCTTCCGCGGGATCGCGCCGTTCCTGGTCGCCAACGCGATCCTGATCGCCGCGCTCATGCTGTTCCCGCAGCTCGCGCTGTGGCTGCCGGGGATCCTGTTCGCATCCTGAGCCCGCCGCAACCCGATTGCGCAGGGCGTGGCCCGTCGAAGGCGCAACCCGCCGCGTTCAGGAGAATTCCTCGGTGATCAGCTTCGCGATCCGGGCCCTAGCCGCTTCCTGGCGTGCCCCGGGCGGCAAGCCGCCGGATTCGATGACCGCTTCCGCCACCCGCCTGCCGAACCGGTCCACCGTCCGGGCGTCATCGATCCCCGGCCGGGCCGGCACACGCGTGACCAGCTCCAGATTGTACGTCGACAACGGCGCATCGCCGGTGGACGTCGGCCAGGACAGCGCCCGGCCCTCGGCGACCGCGCGGATGCCGGCGCGGATCTGGCGGCGACACAGGACGACACCCTCGTCGGTCACCCCGCGGGTCTCGTTGGCGTGGATAGTGATCGGCCCTTGCGCAACCTGCGCCTCGAAGTCGCCCGGGTTGCGCTGGCCCGCGGCGTGATCGGCGGTGGGCACCTGACCGGGGAAGTCGACCTTGCCCAACCCGATGCCGTCCGCATCGCCGACGCCGCGCGGGTCGATCACCGGGTTGAAGTGGCGCAGTCCGATGGCATAGGCGCTCGTATCGTCGATCGGCACGATCCAGCGTGACACCCAGGCGCACAGCGCGAACTTCTCCTCGGTCGCGACCTCGGCGAGGCCGAACTGGGCGGCGTTGGGCAGGATGACGTCGGAGGCGCGGATCCACAGATAGTCGTTCCAGCGCCGGGTCGCCACCGACAGCAGCCCGATCGGCGTCTCGTGGAAGGCGATGGCAGGCAGCGCGGTGTACTGTTCGGAGAACTGGCGCTCGTTGCCGCGCGCGTGCAGGAAGCAGGTATGGATCGGATCGGCGCCGTTCTCGTGGGATTGCAGCCAGTTGCACGGGTTGTAGATCTTGTAGGGCAGCAGGCGGTTGCCTTCGGGATAGACGAAGCTGTCATAGACGGGGAATTCCGGCCGCGTTTCGGGCGGTCCCATGTAGGCGAAGATCAGACCGCTGTATTCGTGCGTCGGATAGGCGCCGTGGACGAGCCGGTCCTTGATCCGGCTGCGCGAGGGCTCGCCCGGGGTGTCCAGGATCGTGCCGTCGATGTCGTAGTGCCAGCCGTGGTAGCAGCAGCGGATGCCGCGCTGCTGGATGAAACCGTATTCCAGAGAGGTGTTGCGGTGGCTGCAGCGCAGATGCAGCAGCCCGACCTGCCCGCTGCGGTCGCGGAACAGCACCAGCTCTTCGTCCAGGATACGGATCGCCAGCGGCAGCGCGCCGAGTTCGTCGGACAGCGCGACCGGTTGCCAGAACCGGCGCAGATACTCACCGCCCGGCGTTCCCGGGCCGACATGGGTCAGCGCGACGTCTTCGCGTGCGCCGTAGCGGCGGTGATAGCCGCCGAATTTGGTCGTCCTCGCGCGCGCCCCGGCCATCGCGGCCCCTCCGGCTCGCTGGAACTCTATAGCCGGGGCCGGAGCACGACAAGGCACCGACGGGACCGCCGGTGCCGCCGTTCCGCAAGGAAGCGGCCGGCCGGTTTCCCGCCTAGTGGGAGTGGGAGGGCCGCCAGGCGAACGCCCTGCTCTCGATCCGCGCAAACAGCCCGTGTTCGAGGGCGAGCATCAGAATGACGAACATCACCACCCAGGCCAGCACCTGCTCCATCGAGAACTGCTCGAACCAGAAGAAGAACATGTAGCCGATGCCGAACTTGATGCCGAAGGTCTCGGCCAGGGCGACGATCTTCCACGTCATGCCGAACGCGAAGCGGAAGGCGGAAAAGATGTAGGGCATCAGCTGCGGCAGATAGACCTTGCGGATCAGCATCGGCCGTTGCGCCCTGAACGACTTGGCCATGTCGAGCAGGGATTTGTCCATCGCCCTGGCACCCTGGAAGATGTTCACCGCAACGAACGGCGTGACCACCCCCATGACCGCGACCAGGCTGCCAACCTCGTTGAAGCCGAACCACAGCACCGCAAGGAAGACCATCAGGATCGTCGGCATGGTCAGTGCGAGCGGGATCAGGGCCATCAGCGAGCTTTCGAAGATCTTGCGAAGCCCCATCGCCAGCCCGATCCCGATGCCGACCACCATGGCGGCGAGGAAGGTGACGAAGATGCGCACCATCGTGATGGCGATGTGAAAATAAGCCGAATGGCCTTCCGGCCCGTCGGTGACGAGATTGCTCAGGATGGTCTGGAAAATCAGCCACGGCCCGGGCAGGACCTCGACATCGTCCATGATGATCGAGACCATCCACCATGCGACGACGAGCACGAGGATCGAGCCGGCCCGGAGCCCGAAAGCCGTTGCGCGGGCGCTCACGACGTCGCCTCGGCGTCCAGGACGCTGAAGAACTCCCGGACCAGGTCCTTTTCCATATCGAAGAGCGGTGGATCCTCGGGCTTGCGCGGCCGCGGCAGATCGACCGCGATCTGCTTGAAGATCCGGGCGGGTCTGGTACTCATCATATAGATCCGAGCGGAAAGAAAGACGGCCTCGCCCAAATCGTGGGTCACGAACAGGATCGTCGTCT
>CAYFYS010000327.1:0-3429 GCA_964347365.1 uncultured Rhodospirillaceae bacterium
GAGAACACGGTGCTCAACGGCGATGCCCATTCGGAAGCGTTCCTGACCGAGACGCCGGGCGGTACACCAGTCCAGGGCGCGCGCAACATCAACGCCGAGACCACCTACGAATACGGCAGCCGGGCCGGCTTCTGGCGCCTGATGCGGATGTTCGACGACAGGGGGATCAAGTTCACCTGCTATGCGGTGGGGTTGGCGATCGAAAAGAATCCCGAGGCGGCGCGCGCCATGCAGCGGGCGGGCCACGAGATTGCGAGCCACGGCTGGCGCTGGATCGACTACCACGACGTCGACGAGGCGACCGAGCGCGCCCACATGCAGCGCGCCATCGCCGCCCACGAGCGCATTCTGAGCGAACGGCCGCGCGGCTGGTATATCGGGCGGGGAAGCGAGCGTACCCGCCGGCTGGTGGCGGAGAATGGCGGGTTCCTTTACGAATCGGACGCATACAACGACGACCTGCCCTACTGGGTCGAGGTCGGCGGCAAGCCGCTCCTGATCATCCCCTACACGCTCGACCAGAACGACATGAAGTTCGCGGTATCGCCGGGGTTCACCGCCGGCACGGGGTTTTACGAGTATCTCAAGGACGCCTTCGACGTCCTTTACGCCGAGGGAGAAACGGCGCCCAAAATGATGAGCATCGGCCTGCACTGCCGGCTTGCCGGCCGGCCGGGCCGGGCGGCCGCGCTTGGCCGGTTCATGGACCATGTGCGCAGCCATGAACGTGTCTGGATCTGCCGGCGCGTCGATATCGCCCGGCATTGGCACGCACATCACCGGCCCTGAGGCGGACAGCCCGTGCCCGGCCCGCTGGACGGCTTTCGTATCGTCGATCTCACATCGGTGATCTCGGGCCCGATGGCAACCATGATCCTCGCCGATCAGGGCGCGGACGTCATCAAGGTCGAACCGCCCGGAGGCGGGGATTTCACCCGGTCGGTGTCCAACCGGCGCGGCGGGTACTCCGCCTCGTTCCTGAACAACAACCGCAACAAGCGCTCGATCGCGCTGGACCTGAAGGACCCCCGCGGGCTGGCTGCGCTCCTGCGGATCGTCAGCGGGGCGGACGTGTTCATCCAGAATTTCCGCCCCGGCGTCGCCGAGCGCATGGGTGTAGGCGAGGCCGCGATCCGCACCGCCGCACCGGATATCGTCTACGCTTCGATCTGCGGCTTCGGTCATCGCGGCCCGCTGTCGGCCAGGCCGGTCTATGACCCGCTGATCCAGGCGATCTCCGGGTTGACGACCATCCAGGCGGGATCCGATCGGGAACGGCCCCGTCTGGTCCGGACGATCCTCCCGGACAAGCTCACCGCGGTCACCGCCTCCCAGGCGGTCACCGCGGCGCTGCTGGCGCGCGCACGCACCGGCGTCGGCCAGCATGTGCGCCTGTCCATGCTCGACAGCGTGGTCGCGTTTCTGTGGAACTCCGACATGGGCAGCCAGACCTTCGTTGAGCACCCCGTGCCGCAGCAGGAAGCGCAGAGCTTCATCGATCTGATCTACGAAACCGCCGACGGCCACATCACGGTGGCGGTCCAGACGGACCGGCAATGGCTGGGACTGACCCGTGCGCTCGGCACCCCCGAATGGCTGAACGATCCGCGATTCAGGACCACCGCGCTGCGCCAGGAGAATATCGACGACCGGCTGCAGATCACCCAGGAGGTGCTGCGCGGCCGAACCACCGCCCACTGGATCGCGCGGCTGGAGGCCGAGGACGTGCCCTGCGCACCGGTGCTCACGCGCGGCGAGATGATCGACCACCCGCAGGTTGCGGCCAACGGCACCGTGATCGAGCTAGAGCACGAGCATGCGGGGCGGCTGCGCCAGGCCCGCCCGGCAGCGGAGTTCGCCGCCACCCCGACGGGGATCCGCCGCGGCGCGCCGGGCCTCGGCCAGCACACCGCGGAGATCCTTCGCGAAGCCGGCTTCCTCCCCGAGGAAATCGCTACGCTGGCGGCGGCCGGGGTGCTCGGCCGCTCCCTCGACCCGGAGACCGCAGCACAATGATCGATTTTTACTATTGGCCGACTCCCAACGGCTGGAAGGTCGCGATCATGCTGGAAGAGCTCGGCCTGCCCTATCGGACGGTGATCACGGACATCTCCAAGGGCGATCAGTTCGCGTCGGCGTTCGTGGGGATCAGTCCCAACAACCGGATGCCGGCGATCGTCGATCACGACACGCCCGGCCCACCGGTCCCGGTTTTCGAATCGGGAGCGATCCTGTTCTACCTGGCCGAGAAGACCGGCCGGCTGCTGCCGGCGACCGCGCAGGGGCGCAAGGAAGCCCTGGAATGGCTATTCTGGCAGACTGGCAACCTGGGTCCGATGGCCGGCCCGCTCAGCCATTTCGTCAACTACGCCCCCGCCGGAGAGGACTATTCCCTGAGCCGCTACGCCAAGGAGTACGACCGGTGTCTGGGCGTGCTCGATCGCCGGCTCGCCGGGCGGGCGTACATTCTGGGCGAGGACTATTCGATCGCCGATATCATCTGCTGGCCCTGGGTGTTGATCGCCAAGCCGCTCGGCGCGTCGCTGGAGCCGTTCCCCGACCTCGCGCGTTGGCGCAACCAGGTCAAGGCACGCCCGGCAGTCCGGCGCGGCGTCGACCTCGCCAAGGAGCGCCGGCCCTCCGGCGGCCACAGCGCGGAGGAACGCGAGATCCTGTTCAACCAGACCGCCGAGACCGTCGTCCGGCGGATCGCCGGTCCATAGGCCGGAAGGACCGGCGCCCGGTTCCGCGCATCGGCGGCGCAGCGCTGTCGCGCGCCGACGGCCCGGGGCGGACGGACGGCACGGCGGCGCGAACCTCACCGATGGATTTCGGACTCACCGACGACCACAAGGCGATCATCGAAGGCGTCGGTGCGGTGACCGCCCGTTTTGACGACGCCTACTGGCTGGAGCGCGACCGCGACGGCACCTTCCCGCACGCATTCTACGACGCCCTCGCTGCGGGCGGCTGGCTGGGGATCGCCCTGCCGGAGGCCGTCGGCGGCGCCGGGCTCGGCCTCACCGAGGCAGCGCTCATGATGACGACGATCGCCGGATCGGGCGGCGCAATGGCCGCCTGCTCATCGGTGCACGTGAACGTCTTCGGGCCCCGCGCCATCCTCGCCCACGGCAGCGACGAACAGCAGCGCCGCTGGCTGTCCGGGCTGGCCGACGGCTCCAGCAAGATGTGCTTCGCCGTCACCGAGCCTGATGCCGGCTTGGATACCACGCGGATCGCAACCCGAGCCGTGCGGGCCGGCGGCCACTACCTGGTGCGCGGCCAGAAGATCTGGACCTCAACCGCCCAGGTCGCCGACAAGATCATGCTGCTGGCGCGCACCGCGCCCCGCCGCGAAGACGCACCGGCCGCAGTGCTGAGCCTATTCTTCACCGATCTCGACCGCGATGCCGCGCGCGTGCACGAGAT
>CAYFYS010000328.1:0-3429 GCA_964347365.1 uncultured Rhodospirillaceae bacterium
CCGAGGCCGCGATCACTCGCGGCAACTCCGGCGGGCCGATGTTCAACCTCGAAGGTGAGGTGATCGGGATCAACACCGCAATCTACTCGCCGACCGGCGGCAGCGTCGGCATCGGTTTCGCGATTCCGTCCAGCCTGGCCAAGCCGATCATCAAGCAGCTGGAATCGCATGGAAAGGCGCGGCGCGGCTGGCTTGGCGTGCGCATCCAGACGATCACCGAGGAGATCGCCCAGAGTCTCGGCCTGCCGGGTACGTCCGGCGCCTTGGTGGCGAGCCTGAGCGCGAGCGGCCCCGCGGCCCGGGGCGGCATCGAGGTTGGCGACGTGATTCTGACCTTCGACGGCCGGTCGATCAGCCAGATGCGCCGCTTGCCGCGCGTGGTCGCTCAGACGCCGGTGGGCAAGCCTGTCGACATCGTGATCTGGCGCCAGGGCGCGAAGAAGACGCTGCGGATCGAACTCGGTGAATTCCCCGAGGACGAGCGGGCACTCGCCGCGCGGACGCCGCGCGGTCCGGGCCCGGTCCCGGTCGTTTCGATCGAGGCGCTGGGCTTCAAACTGTCCACCCTGACCACGGCGCTGCGCCAGCGCTTCAGCCTGGGCGAGGATGTCCGTGGCGTTGTCGTCACCGAGGTCGTGCCCGGCAGTCCGGCCGCAGACAAGCAGATCCGCCCCGGCGATATCATCCGCAACATCGGACCGGCCCAGTCGCGCGTTACCAGCCCCGCGGAGGTCAAGGCGCATGTGGACAAGGCCCGCAGATCGCCGATGCGCACCGTTCTGGTCCTTGTCGAGCGCGAGGGCAGCCAACGCTTTGTGGCGATCAAGATCGCCAGCGGCTGAGGCCGCGCGGCGCTGAAACGGCCCGCCGCGCCACCGGTCGTCGTCGTCGCCGGGCCAACGGCCGGCGGCAAGTCCGCGCTGGCGCTGGCACTTGCCGAGCGCCTGGATGGCGTGATCGTCAACGCCGATTCGATGCAGCTCTATCGTGAGCTGGAAATCCTGTCGGGGCGACCGGGGATGGATGCGCGTACGCGCGCACCGCACCGGCTCTACGGCATCCTCGCCGGGGCCGATCCCTGTTCGGTCGGTCGCTGGTTGGCGATGGCCCGGGTTGAGATCGCGCGCGCCCACGCGCTGGGCAGGTTGCCCATCCTTACCGGTGGCACGGGGCTCTACCTCAAGATGCTAAGCGAAGGAATCGCGCCCATTCCGGAGATCGATCCGGGGCTGCGCGGACGGCTGCGGCGGGCGCTCGCCGAAGAGGGGGCGGCGGCGCTCCACGCTCGGCTCGCCGCCGCCGACCCGGTCGGTGCCCGATGCGTGCGCGCCACCGATCCGCAGCGCGTCCTGCGCGCGCTGGAGGTCCTGGAGCAGACCGGCCGGCCGCTGCGCGTCTGGCACGCGGCCCGGACCGAGGCAGACGTACCGCTATGGCGCTTCGCCCGGATCCTCGTCCAGCCCGGCCGCGCGGCGCTCTATGCGGCCTGCGATGCGCGGTTCGATGCCATGTTCGCCGCCGGGGCTCTGGCGGAAGCCCGCCGCATCGCTGCGCTGGGCCTCGACCCCGCCTTGCCGGCGATGAAGGCCGTCGGGCTCGCCCCGCTCATCGCTCTAGCCGAAGGCGGCATCGGCGCCGCAGAGGCCATCCAGCGGGCCAAGCGCGACACCAGGCGCTACGCCCGGCGGCAGATGACCTGGTTCCGTCATCAGATGGTTCCGGACCGCACCATCGATACGCAATATTCGCAAAAGTTGTATTCTGAAATCTTTTCATTTATTAGCGATTTCCGGTTGACCCGGCCCCGGTGAGGGTTTAGGGTCCGACCCTTCAGGAACGGAAGACCGCGCTGCCCGGCCGGGTAGGCCGCGCGGCCGATGGACCGGCCCATCGGGCCGGTTTCGTTTGTTCGACATGCCGGGGAGACCGTCCCGCGGGCGCGAGGTCGAAGGGGGTTCGCCATGGCTGACCGGCAAATGACGGGATCGGACATCCTGATAAGGGCGTTGATCGACCAGGGCGTGGACACGGTCTTCGGTTATCCCGGCGGCGCGGTACTGCCGATCTACGATGCGATCTTCACGCAGAATGCGGTGCGCCATGTGCTGGTCCGCCAGGAGGGCGGCGCGGTGCACATGGCCGAGGGTTACGCTCGATCGACTGGCAAGGTGGGCGTGGTCCTGGTCACCTCGGGTCCCGGCGCGACGAATGCGGTCACCGGGCTGACCGATGCGCTGATGGACAGCGTCCCGGTGGTCTGTCTGACCGGCCAAGTCCCCACCCATCTGATCGGCAACGATGCCTTCCAGGAGGCCGATACCACCGGCATCACCCGGCCGTGCACCAAGCACAACTATCTGGTCAAGGACATCGCCGACCTGTCGCGGATCGTGCACGAAGCGTTCTACGTTGCGCGCAGCGGTCGGCCCGGCCCGGTGGTGGTCGACCTGCCCAAGGACATCCTGATGGGTCGGGGCGCGTATCGGGGCATCGAGGATTTCGAGCACCGTTCCTACCGGCCGCAGCTCCGCGCCGATCGCGACGGCATCGCCGAGGCGGTGCGGCTGATGGCCGGTGCCAGGCGGCCGCTGTTCTATGTCGGCGGCGGGGTGATCAACGCCGGTCCCGAGGCTTCCCGCCGGCTGCGGCGTCTGGTCCGGCTGACCGGCTATCCGGTGACCCTGACGCTGATGGGGCTGGGCGCGTATCCGGCCTCGGACCCGCAATGCCTGGGAATGCTCGGCATGCACGGCATGTACGAAGCCAACCTCGCCATGCACGGCTGTGATGTGATGATCAATGTCGGGGCGCGGTTCGACGACCGGGTCACCGGTCGGCTCGCCGATTTCTCGCCAAGCTCGAAGAAGATCCACATCGACATCGATCCGTCCTCGATCAACAAGAACGTGGCCGTGGACGTGCCGCTCCTCGGTGATGCCGCGATCGTGCTCGACCAGCTCCTGCGGGCGTGGAAAGCGCGCCGGGCCGCGCCCGATGCCAAGGCGCTTGCCGCATGGTGGGCGCAGATCGAAAAATGGCGCGCGCGCGCGTGCCTGCTCTATGCCGACTCCGATACGGTAATCAAGCCGCAATACGCCATCCAGCGGCTTTACGAAAAGACCAGAGGACGCGACGTCTATATCACCACCGAGGTCGGCCAGCACCAGATGTGGGCTGCCCAGTTTTTCAAGTTCGAGGAGCCCAACCGCTGGATGACATCCGGTGGGCTGGGGACGATGGGCTACGGCCTGCCGGCCGCGATCGGCGTCCAGACCGCGCATCCCGATGCCCTGGTCGTCGACATCGCCGGCGAGGCCTCCTTGCTGATGAACATTCAGGAAATGTCCACCGCGGTGCAGCACCGCCTGCCGGTCAAGGTGTTCGTGATCAACAACCAGTGGATGGGGATGGTCCGCCAATGGCAGGAGC
>CAYFYS010000329.1:0-3427 GCA_964347365.1 uncultured Rhodospirillaceae bacterium
TGCATCGGGTGGAGCTTGTCGCCGTCGGCAAGGCCTTCGATGGATATGACGTCCGCACCCTCGGCCTGCAATGCGAGCATGGTGCACGACTTGACCGACTTGCCGTTGACGTGAACCACGCAGGCGCCGCACTGGCTGGTGTCGCAGCCGACATGGGTGCCCGTCAGACCGAGCTTCTCGCGCAGGTACTGCACCAGGAGGGTGCGGCCCTCGCATTCCGCCGAGGTCTGTTTTCCGTTCACCGTCATCGACACGGTCGTGGTCATCTGCGCCTCCTTGAGCCGGCCGGTGCCGCTTCCGGCCACGTCGACATCGCAATCCCCCGGAACGGGCGCGCCGGACCCTCGCTCGCCCCGCGGCCCTCGTCGCACGGCAGTATCCCGCCGTGCCCGGGGCAGGTCAAGGCATCGGGCCCCTCGGGCCGGGATTTCCTCAGGCGAGTACGATGATCAGCACGATGACCACGATCGCGACCAGGCCGCCGATCCAGACCGCCGGGCTGAGCCCGCCGGCATCCTCGGCGGCCGGCGTCGGGGTCGGTGCCGGCTCCGGCGCTTCCACCGCTTCCGCCGCGGCCGCCTCGCCGAGCAGGGCGGCGAACTTGCCGAAGAAGTCGTCGGCCATCTTGCGGGCCGTGGAATCGATCAACCGCGAGCCGATCTGGGCGAGCTTGCCGCCGACGGTCGCATTAGCCCGGTAGGCGAGCACCGTATCGCTGCCATCCTGGGTGAGCGTGACCGAGGCGCCGCCCCTGGCGAAGCCGGCCACACCGCCCTGGCCCTCACCGCTGATGGTGTAGCCGTTCGGCGGGTCGATGTCCGAAAGCGCGACCTTGCCGGTGAACTTAGCCGAGACCGGGCCCACCTTGGTTGTGACCTTGGCGCTCAGTTCGGTATCGGAAACCTTCTCCAGCTCCTCGCAGCCGGCGATGCACTGCTTCAGGACGGCTGGGTCGTTGAGCGCCTGCCACACCCGCTCGCGCGGAGCGGGAATCCGATATTCGCCGGTCATGTCCATGGAACGCCTCCGGAGCCTGCCGCGACAGACGCTGTAGGGTTGAGCCGGCCCGAAGATAGGCGCTTGCCGACTTGGCGGCAAGGCGGCATCCCCGGGACCGGTTCAGCCCGGCTGCGCGGCCAGCCGCCCGACCGGCTTGTCGTTGATCGGCCAGTGGATCAGAGCGGCGAGCACGCCGAGCGCAGTGGCGAGCCACCAGGCCGCGTCGTAGCTGCCGGTCCGGTCGTAGAAGAACCCGCCCAGCCAGACCCCGCAGAAGCTGCCGAGCTGGTGGCTGAACAGGACGATGGCGAACAGGGTCGCCATGTAGCGCGGTCCAAAGATCTGCGCAACGATGCCGCTGGTCAGCGGCACCGTGGACAGCCACAGGAGCCCGAGGACGGCGCTGAACGCCAGCACCGAAACCTCGCTGACCGGAGCCTGGAGGAAGGCCAGGAAAAGGAGCGCCCGGAGCAGGTAGAGCAGGCTCAGCAGGTAGGTCTTGCGGAAGCGCCCGCCGAGCCACCCCGCGCCCAGCGTGCCGAGGAGGTTGAACAGGCCGATGGTGGCGATCGCCCAGGCGGCAAGCCACGGCGCAGCTCCGGCATCGGTGAGGAAGCCGGGCAGATGGGTGCCGACGAACTGGACCTGAAAGCCGCACACGAAGAAGCCGATCACCAGCAGCCAGTAGCCGCGATGGCCGCCGGCCTCGCTCAGAGCCGCCCCCAGGCTCTGCTGCGAAGGCCGGCTCAGCGCCTCGGCGGAGCCGGCGCGCAGCGCGAGGCTGAGCGGCACCATGACCGCAACCATGACCGACAGGATCACGATCCCGTTCGACCAGCCATAGCCCGAGATGAGCCCCTGGCTGATTGGTGCGAAGACGAACTGGCCGGCCGAGCCGCCGGCGGTCGCGATGCCGAGCCACAGGCTGCGCCGGGCTTCGGGGGCCACGCGCCCGATCAGCGCCAGCGGCAGGGTGAAGCCGATGCCCGACAGGCCGAGCCCGGCGATCAGCCCGGCGCTCAGGATCATCGCTTCCGGCGTCGTCGACAAGGCGATCAGCCACATGCCCAGGGCATAGAGCACCCCCGTGATCGCGATCACCCGGATGGTGCCCCACCGGTCTGCGATCGCGGCCACGAACGGCGCCGCCGCCCCCATGACGAGATTCTGGACCGCGATGGCGATCGAGAACTCGGTGCGGCCCCAGCCGAGATCGGCGCTCAGCGGGACCAGGAAGAGGCCGAAATTCTGCCGCGTCCCGACGGCGATCAGCATGATGAGCGATCCGCCGAGGAGGACGAATAAGGGCGTGCGCCCGAACGCTGTCATGACCACCTGCGGCGCTTCCGCGTAAGGTCGAACCTTTAGGGCACGGGGCGGGCCCGGTCAATTCGCGTTCGGGAAAACCCCCATCGACACCACAGCGGCATATCGGAAACGATCACGTGAAAGCGCCGTCCCCAGCGCTTCAGCAGCGGGATCCTCAAAGAACGCTCGTTTACGGAAAATGTCTCAGGCGGGGTGCGATGCCACCGCAAGGCGCAGGCGCGCCGGACGCCGCGCGGGCCGCTTTGCGGTCCCTACAGGTAGTAGATCAGCAGGAACACCCCCAGGAGCACCGCCACCCACAGCGTCGTGGAGCCGAGCGGCCAGGTTCGCGCCAGAACGCCCTCCGGCTCGTGGTGGCGCCGCACGGCGTCAAGGACGCAGCGCATCCCGTCCAGCGCAGTGTCCAGCACCAGGATCCAGCCGCGCCATACCCGGTCCCATGTCCGGGCGATCGCCAGCGGCAGGAAGCGGCGGTAGACCCAGTCGAAATCGAGGTTGGTCGCGCGCAGCTGCGCCGGATAGACGCCGTAGCGGATCAGCACCGCGAACGCGAGCGCGGAGAACGCCAGGAGCTGGAGCTGGCCGATCACGTGGCTGGGCGTGTAGGGCTGGTAGGCGATCGGGTGCGGCAGGATCGCATAGAGCAGCGGCGAATGGACGCCCAGCGCGACGCACCCCAGCGCGGTCAGGCCCATGGCCACCAGCATGCTCAGCGGCGCCTCCCTGCAGCGCCGGCCGGAATCCCGGGCGAAGAAGGCGAAATAGGGGACCTTGATACCGGAGTACAGGAAGACCCCGGCCGAGGCGAACATCAGGATCAGCCAGACGACGATGTAGCCGTCATGGGCGGCCGCAGACAGGATCAGCGACTTGGTGACGAACGCCGAGAACAGCGGGAAGGCCGCAATCGATGCCCCGCCGACGATGCACAGAACGGCGGTCAGCGGCATGGATCTGTAGAGCCCGCCGAGATCGGAGGCCTTTGCCGTGCCCGTTCTGTAAAGGACTGCCCCCATCGACATGAACAGCAGCGCCTTGTAGAGGACGTGGGCGAAGGCGTGTCCGGCCGCGCCGTTGAGCGCCAGCGGCGTGCCGATGC
>CAYFYS010000330.1:0-3420 GCA_964347365.1 uncultured Rhodospirillaceae bacterium
AGCCCGGCGTGAACCCCTCCAGGAGGTGCGAGGCCGCGGTGGTCGGCACGCCCCGGGTGCAGAACAGATCCTTGACCGCGATCGGGATGCCGTCCATCGCGCGCGCCGCACCTGCGGCCCGCCTTGCATCGGAGGACTCCGCATCGGCGATCGCACGCTCGGGCGTCTCGGTGATGAAGGCGTTCAGGCCGCGCACCGCAGCGACCGCCTCGATATGGGCCAGGGCGAGTTCGCGCGCCGAAAACGCACCGGCGGCCAACCCGTCGCGCGCCGCAGCGATGTCGAGATCGGTCAGCGCCGTCATTCGACGACCTTGGGCACGGCGAAGAAGTCGCCCCGCCGGTCGGGCGCGTTCGCCAGCACGTCCTCGCACACCCCGCCGTCGGTCACCACATCGGCGCGGCGGTGCGGCGCCGTGGATGCGACCGCTTGCATCGGCGCGACGCCTTCGGTGTCGACCTCGCGGAGCTGTTCGACCCAGCCCAGTATGTTGCTCAGCTCACCCGACAGCGCATCGAGCCGATCCTCGGGCACCTCGAGCCTGGCGAGCCTAGCGATACGGCGCACCGTATCCCTGTCCACCGACATGGTCGGTCTCCGTTTCGCGGGATTGCGCGAAACTACCCCGGCGGCCGGCGGCCGGCAAGCTGGCGGATCCCGGGCTGTCGTTAACACGCGACATGTCCGGTCGATGTACCAGATGACCTGTCCGGTCTTGGAAGGCATCCGGGCCATGGCGGGTCTGGATGCCTCGGACGGGGCGGAGGGTTTGTACGATCGCCGCCGACCGCCACCGGCGCGCCCGGCGAGACCCCGAACCGGCAGGCCGCGAGAGGCGCTTCGCCGCGACCGGCCGAAGGCCCGTCCAATGTTTCACGTGAAACATTGGACGGGAGCGCAGCGCCTGACCACCTCCCCACAGGCCCGCCGACCACAGCCGAAGCGGTCAACTCATCTGGTACATATGCCAGTCAACTCAGAATGTTCTCGACAGCTGGCGGATCCCGGCCGCATCCGGTAGAAGGAGCCGCCGCAGGGGAGCGATCGGTCCGGGCCTTGGCCGTCCTGTCACTCGATGAGTTCGACCGGTGCTGGCGCCTGTTGGGCCTGGATGTCGGGACCAGGACGATCGGGCTTGCCCTCGGCGAGCCGGCGCTCGGCCTTGCGACGCCGCTGGCGACGATCCGCCGCACCCGGTTCTCGGCCGATGCGCAGCGCTTGTCGGTGCTGATCGGGCAACACCGGATCGATGCCCTGGTGATCGGGCTTCCGGTCAACATGGACGGCAGCGAGGGACCGCGTTGCCAGTCGGTCCGACAGTTTGCGGCGAACCTCCTGGCCGGGCACGAGATCGCGGCGGGGTTCTGGGACGAACGGCTGTCGACCGCCGCGGTCACGCGCGCGATGATCCAGGCCGACGTCTCGCGACGCCGGCGGACGGCGGCGGTGGACAGGCTCGCGGCCTGCTACATCCTGCAAGGGGCGATGGACTTCTTGCACCGCTGAGCACGCCGGTCCTATGGTCGCGGCGCATCCACGGGAGAGGCGGGTATGGGACGGGACATCAGGCGCATCGTGACCGGTCACGACGAGGCGGGCAGGGCGGTGGTCATCTCCGACGGGCCGGCGCCCAGCGTCTTCCGGCCGGACCACCGCCCGGGCGTCCAAATCAACAATCTGTGGCTGACCGCCGAGACGCCCGCGCGGCTGGTCGGCAACGCCGAGACCGTTACGGGCAGGGTCGCCCTCGAGCCGCCGGCCGGCGGTGCGGTCTTCCGGGTGATCGAGTTCCCGCCGGAAAGGGACTGGATCGACGGGATCGATCGCGCCGCGGCGCGCGCGAGCTTCACCCAGTTTGGCGCCGCCCACGCTGCGGACGCCTCCGAGGACCCGCCGCACCCGCTGATGCACCGCACCGAGACGATCGATTACGCGATCTGTCTGGAGGGCGAGATCTGGCTGGTGCTCGATGACTCCGAGGTGCTGATGACCGCCGGCGACACCTGCGTGCAGCGCGGCACCAACCACGCTTGGTCCAACCGGTCCGATGCGCCGTGCTTCATGGCCTTCGTCCTGATCGACGGCGCCTTCGCGGCCTAGGGTGGGCATCGGTGTCCGTGCCCGCTGCCCGCGCCGCCGCACCGGAGGCCGTCCGCAAGGGCGTTGACGGCCGCCGGTGCGGCGGCGATCATGCGGGCCGGCCTTGCAGGGAGATCGCATGAGCGACAAGGGGATTGGTGCGAGCGTCCTGCGCAAGGAGGACGGGCGCTTTTTGACCGGGCGCGGCAACTATGTTGCCGATATCGCCGCGGCCAACAGGGTCGATATCGCCTTCGTGCGCAGCCCGCATGCCCATGCGCGGATCCTCGGGGTGACCAGGCCGGCGGGCGCCGAAGACCGGGTGCTGACCGCCGCCGATCTGACCGGCGTTGCGCCGATGCGCGCACCATCGAAGCTGCCCGGCTACAAGGCCGCCGACTACCCGGCGCTGGCCACCGGCAAGGCGCGCTTCGTGGGCGAGCCGGTGGTCGCGTGCGTGGCCGAGAGCCGGGCCGAGGCCGAGGACCTCGCCCAGGCGGTCGAGGTCGCCTACGAGGTGCTTCCGCCGGTCGTCGACATGCTGGAGGCGCGTGCCCCGGACGCACCGCTGGTCCACGAGTCCTGGGGCGACAATGTCGTGCTGACTTCGCATATCGACGGCGACATGGACGAGGCGGCGGCGCGCGCGGCGCATACGGTCACCCGCGAGGTCAGGATGAGCCGCCAGGCGATGGTGCCGATGGAGGCCCGCGCGGTACTGGCCTTGTGGGATCACCGGATGGACCAGCTCGTGGTCTACACCTCGACCCAGACGCCGCACCTGATCCGTTCGGGGCTGGCGATCTTTCTGGGGCTCCAGGAGCGCCAGGTCCGCGTCATCGCGCCCGATGTCGGCGGCGGGTTCGGGCTGAAGACCTACGTCCAGCCCGAGGAGCTGGTCGCGTCGTGGTGCGCGATCAACATCGGCCGGCCGGCGCGCTGGATCGAAGACCGGCGCGAGCATTTGACGGCCGACGCCAACTGCCGCGAGCACCACTACCGGATCACCGCGCACGCCGACGAGACCGGCCGGATCCTGGGGATCGAGGGCGAGATCACCGTCGATGCCGGGGCGTATTCGATCTACCCCTTCACCAACTGCCTGGAAGCCGCGATGGCCGGCGGCAATTTGCTGGGGCCCTATGCGATCGGCGCCTACCGGGCCAAAACCTGGACGATGGCGACCAACAAGCCGCCGCTGGTGCCCTATCGCGGCGTCGCCCGGCCCGGCGTCGCCTTCGCGATGGAGACCCTGGTCGATGCGGTGGCGCGCGCCGGCGGGCGCGAGCCGCACGAGGTGCGCATGGACAACATGGTGCCGGCATCTGCGATGCCGTTCAC
>CAYFYS010000331.1:0-3408 GCA_964347365.1 uncultured Rhodospirillaceae bacterium
TCGGTGACCGCGTGAACCTGATAGAGCTTCAGCGTCGCATCGTGCGGGAACAGACGGCCGATGGCGTTGAAGGTGGCATCGACCGGCCCGCCGCCCTCGGACGCGGTCCGGCGGCGCTCGCCGTCGATATCGAGCTCGAGCTCGGCGGTCTGCGGGCCCGAGGAGCCGCACACCACCCGCAGCCAGACGAACCGGATCCGATCGTTCTCACGAATCACCGCATCGTCGATCAGAGCGATGATGTCCTCATCAAAGACGTTCTTCTTCTTGTCGGCCAAGTCCTTGAAGCGGCGGAAGGCGTCCTGCACCGCATTCTCGCCCAGATCGTAGCCGAGCTCGCCGATCTTCTCGCGGAAGGCATGTCGGCCGGAATGCTTGCCCATCACCAGCGTTGACTGCTTCAGGCCAACCGATTCCGGGGTCATGATCGCGTACGTCCCGGCGTGCTTGAGCACGCCGTCCTGGTGGATGCCCGCCTCATGGGCGAAGGCGTTGGCGCCCACGATCGCCTTGTTGGGCTGGACCGTAAATCCTGTGACCGTCGAGACCAGTCGCGAGATCCGGGCGATGACCTTGGTGTTAATACCGCAAGCAAACGGCATCATGTCCCGGCGCGTGCGCAGCGCCATGACGATCTCCTCCAAGGCGGCGTTGCCGGCCCGCTCGCCCAGGCCGTTGATGGTGCATTCGACCTGGCGCGCACCGGCGCCGATCGCGGCCAGCGAGTTGGCCACCGCAAGCCCCAGATCGTTGTGGCAGTGGGCGGAGAAAATCGCTTTGTCGCTGTTGGGCACCCGCTCACGCAGCATGCGGATCATGCCACCGAACTCCTCGGGCAGGGCGTAGCCTACGGTGTCGGGCAGGTTGATGCAACGCGCCCCGGCGCGGATCGCAGATTCCACACACCGGCACAGGAAATCGGGATCGGAGCGCGAACCGTCCTCGGGCGACCAGTCGACGTCGTCGGTGTATCTGCGCGCGGGGCTGACGCGGTCGATCCCCGCGTCGTGCACGTCCTCGGGCTCCATCTGCAGCTTGTATTTCATGTGCAGCGGGCTGGTGGCCAGGAAGGTGTGGATGCGTGCCCGTTCGGCCGGCCGCAAGGCCTCCGCGGCGCGGTCGATGTCGACCCGGCTGGAACGCGCGAGACCGCAGATCACGGGGCCACGAATCAGCTTGGAGATCTCGTGCACCGCCTCGAAGTCGCCGTTCGAGGCGATCGGGAAGCCGGCCTCGATGACATCAACGCCAAGTTCGGCGAGCATCTCGGCGATGCGGATCTTCTCCTCGAGATTCATCGACGCACCGGGCGACTGCTCGCCGTCGCGCAGGGTGGTATCGAAAATGATTATACGTTCCGGTTCGGCGCTCTGGCTCATCGTGGAGCTCCTCTGACGCAGCGTGGTTGGCTCAGGCGTGGATCGATCCCTCCCCTGAACGGCCGGCCGCGGGCGGCAACTCCCGTTCAGGGGCTCCTAAGTCGCCGAACCTCGCGGATGGTCGGGAACGGCCGCCTGTCGGCGCGCCGCTCCCGAACGCGCGGCGCACCGACGGCCCCCGAAATCGTTACCGGGCGCCGATCTTTCACAGCCTGCCCCGCATCCATCCTCATCAACCGGCGCTCGCGCTCGTCACAGGGCCTGGAGGTCAGCAACCGTAAACGCGACGCTTTCGTGGGTCGCGCTTCTTCCCTGGTCGCGACCAGCGTTTGTCTTTACGCAAAACCATCTGAATCCGCAACGCAATTCTGTCGTTCGGACGGCCCCGCAACGCGTCGCAGGGCCGCATCCGGGTGGCCTCAGTTCCTGGTCTTGTCGACCAGCGCGCGCTCCTGGATCCACGGCATCATAGCGCGCAGACGGGCTCCGACCTCCTCGATCGGGTGTTCGGCGCTGCGCCGTCGCTGGGCTTTGAAGCTGGCCTGCCCGACCAGATTCTCCAGCACCCATTCGCGGGCGAACCGGCCGGACTGGATGTCCTCCAGAATGCGCTTCATCTCGGCCCTGACCCGGTTGTCGATCAATCGCGGTCCACGGGTCAGATCGCCGTACTCCGCCGTGTTGGAGATCGAGTAGCGCATGTTGGCGATACCGCCTTCGTAGATCAGATCGACGATCAGCTTGACCTCGTGGAGGCACTCGAAATAGGCCATCTCGGGGGCGTAACCGGCATCGACCAGGGTCTCGTAGCCGGCGGTGATCAGCGCCGTCAGACCACCGCACAGAACCGACTGCTCGCCGAACAGGTCGGTCTCACATTCCTCCCGGAAACTGGTCTCCAGGATACCGGCACGCCCGCCGCCGATCGCCGAGGCGTAGGACAGACCGATCTCTGCGGCATTGCCCGAAGCGTCCTGATGAACCGCAAGCAGGCACGGCACGCCGCCGCCGCCGAGATACTCGCTGCGCACGGTGTGGCCCGGGCCCTTGGGGGCGACCATGAAGACGTCGAGATCCGCGCGCGGCTCGATCAGGCGAAAGTGGATCGACAGCCCGTGCGCGAAGGCCAGCGCGGCGCCCTGACGCAGATTGTCGCAGATGTCGCGGGCGTAGAGCTCGGCCTGCAGCTCGTCGGGGGTGAGCACCATCAGGACATCGGCCCAGGCCGCGGCTTCGGCGGGAGTCCCGACCTCCAGCCCGGCCTGGCGCGCCTTGCCGATGGACTCCGAGCCCGCGCGCAGGGCGACCACGACATCGCCGACGCCGCTGTCCTTGAGGTTGTTGGCATGGGCATGGCCTTGGCTGCCATAGCCGACGATCCCGACCTTCTTGCCCTTGATCAGGTTGACGTCGGCGTCTCTGTCATAAAAAACCCGCATCCCGGATTCCTTTCGTGTCCGTATCGTGTCCGTGCCGATCTGCCCGCCCGGGTCTCAGAGCCCCGTTTCGCCGCGCGCGATGGCGGCCACGCCGGTGCGCGAGACATCGATCAGGCCGAGCGGCTCCATCAGTCGGATGAAGGCGTCGAGCTTCTGGGTAGAGCCGGATATCTCGAAGACGAAGGACTGGTTGGTGCTGTCAATCGCGCGCGCTCGAAAGATGTCGGCGATCCTGAGCGCCTCGACCCGCTTTTCGCCCGCGCCCGCCACCTTCACCAGCGCGAGTTCACGCGCGACGAAGGGGCCCTCGTTGGACAGATCGACGACCTTGCGGACCGGCACCAGCCGGCGGAGTTGCGCCTTGATCTGCTCGATGATCATCGATGTACCGCTGGTCACCACCGTGATCCGCGACAGCGCGTTGCGCGGGTCGACCTCGGCCACCGTCAGGCTTTCGATATTGTAGCCGCGGCCGGAGAACAGCCCGATGACCCGCGCCAGCACGCCGGATTCGTTATCGACCAGGACCGAGATCGTGTGTCGTTCGATATCTGACACGCCGGGACTCCGAAGGGTTCGGGATCAGACCA
>CAYFYS010000332.1:0-3407 GCA_964347365.1 uncultured Rhodospirillaceae bacterium
ATCGAGGAGGTAAACAGCGGCGGCGTGAACCCGATCGTGCGGATCGAGACATCGACCGTGATCATGATGAAGATGCACGGGATGAGGGCGCAGGCCACCCAGACCAGCGCCCCCACCAGCCGTTCCAGCTTCCGGTCGAAGGTCTCCAGCAAGAACGCGCGATCCTAGTTGCGCAACGCCCGGCCGAGATCGGCCTGCCGGTTGGGCTTGCCGGGAATGTACATCAGCGGCCTCAGGCGGTCGTGGTACTCCGAGCGCTCCTTGAGCTGCGTCCAGATCTCGCCATGGGCGATGTCGAGGTATTTCGCCGCCGCCGCGCCCGACAGGGCGATGTCCTTGACACCGGCAGCCTTGAGCTCGGCCTCCTCCTTCCTGCGCTCCTGCTCCATCCATGTCACGGAGGTGTCCTCGTATGCGAGGGCTTTGGTCATCAAGGCGTCCTGTTCAGCCTTGTTGAGCCTCTGCCAGGACTTCGGGTTGACGGTCACCACGGTGTTGGTCTGATAGTAGTGCGGAGTGACGCGGTACTTGACGATCTTGTGCAGACCCAGCGGCACGATCGCAACATCCGGCCAGCCGAAACCCGATACCGTGCCGCGTTGCAGGGCGGTGAAGATCTCCGAGGACTTGATGTTGATCGTCGCCGCGCCGAGCGCGCGGAACAGCGGCCGGTAGGTGCCGGTCGCGCGCATCTTGATGCCCGTCAGGTCGGGCACCCCGTCGGCGTCGAATTTCGGCATGACGTTGAGATAGGTGTTGTAGGACGTCATGCTCTCGCCCCAGGCGAGCAGGATAGCTCCGGCCTTTTTCATATACGCATCCTGGAGGATGTCCCAGGCGCCGTTGGCGCGCAGCGCGCGCGGGCCCTGGTTGGCGGCCAGCAGAGCATAGCCTTCGGGCACCGTGCCGATGTAATAGGCGGTGGGCGAATGCAGCATGTCGAACTGGCCACGCTTGAGCGCATTGGCCGCCTTGCGCGGCGGCACCACCTCCTGGCCGCCGACATACCTGATATTCACCGGCCCGCCGGAAGCGTTGACCTCATCGACCAGCAGCTTGAGGAAGCTCCTGACCAGCGTGTTGGTCCGCTGAAGCGAGGACACCGCGCTGACCTCCGCTGCGGAGGCAGCCGACAGCGCGGTGATCGAGGCAACCGAAGCCGCCGCGGTTGCAACCAGAAATCTCGACTTTTTCATCTTCCTGCTCTCCATGCTCGCGGTACTTCCCCGCGGCCGGACGCGGGGCGCGTGAATGCTGGACGGGCCCGACGGCCCCGTCAACCGGTTTCGGCGCGTGTTCAGCCAGCGGGGCCGGATGGCCACCCCACCGTGACCGCCTGTGTTACTGACGCAGCCCGCGGTCGAGCTGAACCTGGCGGTTCGCCCTGCCTGGAATATACATCAGCGGCTTGAGCCGATCATGATACTCCGAGCGCTCCTTGAGCTGCTTCCAGATTTCCTGATGCGCGATGTCGAGGTAACGCTCGGCTGCCTTGCCGGTGAGCGCGATGTCCTTCACCCCCGACGCCAGCATCTGCTTTTCTTCCTTGGCGCGCTGCTTCTCGAGCCATTGCACCGAGGTCGTCTCGTAGGTCAGGGCCTGTTTCTTCAGAAACGCGCGCTGTGCTCCGGTCAACCCGTTCCAGACCTTGGGGTTGATCGTCAACACCTGGTTGGTCTGGTAGTAGTTCGGCGTGATGCGGTACTTGACGATCTTGTGCAGCCCCAGCGCGACAATCGCCACGTCCGGCCAGCCGAAACCCGATACCGTGCCGCGTTGCAGGGCGGTGAAGATCTCCGAGGACTTGATGTTGATCGTCGCCGCGCCGAGCGCGCGGAACAGCGGCCGGTAGGTGCCGGTCGCGCGCATCTTGATGCCCGTCAGGTCGGGCACCCCGTCGGCGTCGAATTTCGGCATGACGTTGAGATAGGTGTTGTAGGACGTCATGTTCTCGCCCCAGGCGAGCAATACGGCCCCGGCCTTCTTCAGGTAGACCTCTTCAAGGATCTCCCAGGCGCCGTTGGCACGTAGCGCGCGCGGGCCCTGGTTGGCCGCCAACAGGCCGTAACCCTCCGGCACGGTCCCGATGTAATAGGCCGTGGGGCAGCTCAGCGCGTCGAACTGGCCGCGCTTGAGCGCGTTGGCCGCCTTGCGCGGCGGCACCACCTCCTGGCCGCCGACATATTTCATCTTCACCGGGCCGTTCGCGGCGTTCGTCGCCTCGAGGAAGGTGGTAAGGAAGGCTTTGGCGATCGTATTGGAACGCTGCAGCGCGGTAACGGTGTTCAGCGTCTCCTTTGCCACGGCGGCGGACGCCGCGGTCAGTGATATCAGTGAGACCGCCGCGGCGGTCCGAGCGAACCCGGTCCTGGTCATTTTTCTGCTCCCATCGTGTGTCCGGCGGGCCGTGCCGCCTTCCGCTCCGGTCGGGCGGGATCTCCGTCCGTGGCCGTGCGACCAGAGCCTCCCTCGGAATACCGGCCCATGCTGGTCGGAAAGCGCCGATCCGTCAATCGGGTTCACGCCGTTCAGGCCCGCGCACGGTCAGGATTGCCGCCGGATCGCGGCGCGGCCATAATCCGCGCCGGCCCTTGCGGCCGGCGGCAAGCCACCGCGCGCGGCGCCGGAGGATGCGGTCGGGGAGGCGTTCCATGGGTATCGAGGTCACCGTGCTCTCGCCCGCCCTGGGCGCGGAGATCAAGGGCGTCGATCTCGCCCGGCCGATCGCTGCGCCAACGATCGCCGCGATCTACCGGGCCTGGCTCGACCATCTGGTGATCGTCTTCCGCGGCCAGCGGATCGACCAGCACCAGCAGCTCGCCTTCACGCGGCATTTCGGGACTCCCGGCGGGGTGCGCTCGCCGCGGCCGCAGCTTGGCCTCGATGGCCAGCCGCTGGAGCCGGGGATCATGATCGTCTCCAACATCCGCCGCGACGGGAAATCCCTCGGCCTGCCCCACGACGGCGAGATGTGGTTCCATTCCGACATGTGCTACGACCGCAACCCGCATAATGCGACCCTGCTCTACGGTATCGAGATTCCTTCCGTTGGCGGCAACACGCTGTTTGCGAACATGTACAGCGCCTATGAACGGCTGCCGGAGCGGACCAGGGCGCGGATCCGCGGCCGCACCGCGCTGCAGATGCACGAATACCGGCGCACCGATCGGCCGCGGCCGCGCGCGGACATCTCCGATGTGCCGCATTTCTCCCACCCGGTGGCGATTGCCCATACCGAGACCGGCCGCCAGGCGCTTTACGTCAACCGGCTGATGACCGCCCGGATCGACGGGATGGACGAGGCGGAAAGCGCCGCCTTGATCGCGGAGCTGCTGCACTGCGCGGAGGACCCGACGATCGTCTACGAGCATGTCTGGCGACCGGGCTATCTGGTGATGTGGGACAAC
>CAYFYS010000333.1:0-3403 GCA_964347365.1 uncultured Rhodospirillaceae bacterium
GACGACCCGCGGTCCAGGCGACGAGCTGCGCCGGATTGCGACGATGCGCGGCGAACCCGCCCCTGAGGTGAAGAGCCTGACCAACGATATCTGGATACCGGCGGATGCGGAGATCGTGCTTGAGGGCTATCTCGACGAGCGCGGCTATGTCGAGCCCGAAGGGCCGTTCGGCGAGTACATGGGATATTACGGCGCGATCCACATGGACCCCGTCTTTACCTGTACTGCCATAACCATGCGCAAGGACGTGCTTCACCAGACATTGCAGCACGGCAGCGCCTTTGTTCTGGACGAGACCGATTCGGCGAACATCACCGCGCTTCGTCTGGAAGCCGAGGCGATGCGGATCCTCCGACAGGTCGTGCGCGAGCCGGCCGCGGCCTGTTTTCGCCCCACCGGCGGCGGTGCAAACGCACTGCGCGTGTCGATCCGACAACACGAGGTCGGCGAGCCGAGACACGCCATCGCCGCCCTGTTCGGCGGTATGCGCCGGCTGAAGCATGTCTGGGTTTTCGACGAGGATATCGACATCCGCAACGACCGGCAGGTCGAATGGGCGTTCGGCACCCGGTTCCAGGCCGATGAGGACATCGTCATGCTGACCGGTACCATGGGGATGCCGATGGACCCGTCGCTGAGAGGACGCCGGACCGGAGCCAAGGCCGGTTTCGATTGCACCCGCCCGTTCGGCGCCGAAAAGGAAATCCGCTTTACGCGATGCGCTGCTAAGACGTTCAATGGACAGGCCCGGTTCCAGACGGTCGAGCAGGCGCTCGATGCGGGGCCGCTATTCTTCGGCGAGATCGTCGAGGCCGTCGGGAGCGAAGACGGCCGGGAGGTGGCCTGCGCGCTCGACGAATTGCGGGAACGGGGCCAGCTCGGACGCGACCGCGACGGCCGTTACCATGTCGCCGTGGGGAAGCCGGGGCTGACGGCGATCGTCGGCGAGCTCTACCACGATCCCAACGAAGGGACCTGAGCGCCGTTTCGCACTGCGCCGTGCATGGTGCGAGCGACGCAAATCGAGGGAGGAAACGAGATGAAGCTACGCTATTTTGTCGGCGCAATCGGCGCTGCGGCGGTACTCGCGGCACCGCCTTCCCTGGCCGCCGATCCGGTAACGGTAAAAATTGGGTCCTTTACCCCGCCCAAGGCGGCTTACCTTCAAAAGATCATCATTCCGTTTCTCCGTGACGTCGAAAGAGACAGCGCCGGAGAAATAACGTTCAAGGAATTCTGGGGTGGTGCGTTGATTCGCAGCCCGCGCAAGCAATGGGAAGGCGTCATGAACAGGATTCAGGACGCCGCCCAGGTTCTGCCGGCCTATACGCCCAGACTGTTTCCCGACTTCACCATCTTCGCCTTGCCGTACATGTTCCGCAACACCGGCTCTGCGGAAGCCGCCGTGGCGATCTGGCGCATGTACGAGAAAGGCCATCTTGGCGGTCTGGAAAACGTGCATGTGTTTGCCGTCTATACCAACGACAACAGCGGCATTCATCTCAACCGGGAAATCTCTTCGCTCGCTGAAATCAAGGGGCTCAAGTTCCGCGTTCCGGGCAAGGCCGAGGCGGATGTCGTCAAGAAACTCGGTGGAACCCCGGTCGGCATGTCGATCCGCCAAGTCGCCGAATCTCTCAATCGCGGCGTGATCCAGGGCGCGCTTGCCGGATGGTCCGCTCTGGGCACGTTCCGCATTACGCCGCTGATCAAGACCCATATCGACATACCGCTCGGCGTTCGCACCTTCTTCCTCGCCATGCGCAAGGACGTATACAACCGGCTGGGCGGCAGGGCCCGCGATGCCCTGGCGCGCCACGGCGGCCTCAAGCTCAGCACCGCGATGGGCAGATATTACGAAGCCGACGGAACGCGGTTGCGCGCCGATCCGGGCGCCCGCACGGTGGTTCGTCTACCGCAGAAAGAGCACGAGCGGCTCTTCAACGACATCTTCAAGGCCTATCACACCGAGTGGATCACGAAGAACAAGGACGGGCAGCGCAAATACGCCGCCTTGCAGGCGATCCTGAAGGAGCTCCGCGTCGGGAACTGAAACCGATGCCCGAACGCCTCGGCGAGACACCGCCGAGCGTGCCGTTCGATGCGAGCGGCACGCTCGGCCCGGCGGCGAACTGGATCGCGCTCGTCGGCGCGACGGCCATCCTCGGGCTGGCGGCGGCGATCATGGTCGACGTGCTGATGCGCTGGCTGTTCAACGCGCCGATCCTCGGGGTTGACGACCTGGGCAAATACAACTTGGCCGTGATTGTCTCCAGCTTCTTTCCGATCTGCCTGATCGGCGGGCATTTCGTGACCATCAGGTTTCTGGGCAGGGCGATGGGTCCCCTCCGTGCGCTCTGGCTCGAGGCTTTCGGCGGCCTCGTGACCCTGTTCGTCTTCGTGCTGTTCAGCTGGCAGTTCTTTCGTTTCACGCTGCATGACGTCACCTTGACCGGGCTGGCGACGGCGGTACTCGAACTCCCGCAGGCGCCCTGGTGGTGGGTGGTTACGGTGATCATCTTCGCGTGCACGGCGATCCAGCTGCTGGTGCTGCTGGAAGCGGGCGTCCGGGCTTGGCGCGGCGTCCCCAGGGCCCCGGCGATCGCGGTCGATTCCGGTGTCTAGACGATCCCGCCTCAACGGGGCCCGGTGAGCCGATGGAGCCGGTGACGATTGCGGTCGTCGGGATTGCGGGCATGCTGGCGCTGATCGCCCTGCACGTGCCCATCGGCATCGCGATGGCCACGGCCGGCTTCGTCGGGGTGTGGCTGCTGATCGATCTCGAACCCGCGATCAAGATGTTCGCAACCGCGCCGACGCAGGTTCTGGTGACCCAGGAGCTGGGCGCCATCCCGATGTTCCTGCTGATGGGAAGCTTCGCCTCGGCGGCCGGGCTGTCCGGGGACCTCTATCGGCTGTTCTACGCCCTGATCGGGCATTATCGCGGCGGACTCGCGATGACGACGATCGGCGGGTGCGGCGGTTTCGGCGCGGTCTGCGGCTCCTCGCTGGCGACGGCGTCGACCTTCGTGCGTATCGCCCTGCCGGAGATGCGCGCACGCGGCTACCGGCCGTCTCTCGCGGCGGGCTCGATCGCCGCGGGCGGAACCCTCGGCATCCTCATTCCTCCGTCCAACCTGATGTTGCTTTACGGCGTGCTGACCGAGCAGTTCGTGATCGCGCTGTTCGCCGCCGCGGTCGTGCCCGGGCTGATCTGCATCGCGGTCTATTTCGCGACCATTGCGATCTATGTCCGGATCCGGCCCGGGTCGGGTCCGGCGGGTCCCCGCATGCCCTGGCGCGAAAGACTGGCGGTGGTCAGGAGTTGCTGGGGCGTGCTGGTGTTGGCTGCGGTGGTCAGCGGCGGCATCTACGGCGGGGTCTTCACTGTCCTCGAAGCGGC
>CAYFYS010000334.1:0-3391 GCA_964347365.1 uncultured Rhodospirillaceae bacterium
GGGGCTGTGGCTCAGCAGATCGCGGCGGTGATGTAGGGGCCGCCGTCGCCCTGGTGATGCTCGAGCTGGGGCAGCGCGCGCATCGCCAGCTCCGCGCCGGTGAGCACGACGTCCTTGCACAGCCCGGTGTTGACCTCGCGCGGAGGGACCGGCTCGTGCATCGCATCGAGGTATCTGCGCAGCATCTTGTCGGGCGCAGCTCCCATGGCCATCGCCAGACGCGACCGGCTGGCGTGAAGGTTGGTAAGGACCGGGAACGCGGTGCCCTTGACGTTTTCGAACAACAGGACGGGGCGCTGGCGCGCTTCCTTTTCGATCTTGACGACCGAGGCGGTGATTTCGTGGCCGGGGTCCATCTCGCGCGAGACGACGACGAACTCCTCCGGCCGGTTCGATCTGATGCGCTCCAGGTAGCTCGGCAGGTCCTGCGCCATTGGCTTTCCGGTCCCCGTTCAGGTCTCCGCGATCGGTCGGCCACGCTAGCCAGGCGGCGCGGCAGGGACAAGTCGGCTCAGCCGGGCGTGTAGGGCTTCAGTCCCGGAAGCTTCGTCGGATCCTCCGATCGTCCGCGCAGCTCCAGCACGTTCAAGTCGGGATCGCGCACGAACAGCGAAACATGGTCGCTTCCGCCGAACTGGACCGGACCCTGGCGGATCTCGATGCCGTTCTCCGCCAGTGCCTTCATCGTCGCCTCGATCGAGGCGACCCGCAGCGCGACATGGGTGAAGCCGGCGTATTTCCGGTCCTGCTCGTCCATGAGAATGTTGCGGTTGCCGTTGTCGTCGTTGGCGTTGACGATTAGGTTGATTTCGACCCCTTGCGGGTTTCTGATGATGATCACCGCGTCGTGGGTGACGCGCTCTGCGAGGGCGAACCCGAGCGTGCGATAGAAGCCCATCGCTCTGTCGGGGTCGCTCACCCGGATCCCCAGATGGTCGACCTGCTCGATGTGGACGGTCTGACGGGCGGCCATGGCGCTGTCCCCGGCTGGTTGGCATCTCCTCCGACGAAGTCTAACACCCCCGGGTCGGATTTCGTCCAGGGATGCGCGGGCTCGTGACGGCTCAACGCTCGCGTGCGCGGGCGCTTTCGTGCCAGTGCCGCAGCGCCGCGTTCTGCATCCAGGTCAACGCGGCGAAGATCGCAATGCCGGCCAGCGAGATCAGGAACAGCGCCGCGAACATGCGCGGGATGTCCAGCCGATAGCCCGATTCCAGGATCCGATAGGCAAGCCCCGAGGCGGTTCCTCCGGTCCCGGCGACGAATTCGGCGACCACCGCACCGATCAGGGCAAGCCCGCCGGCGACCCTGAGCGAGGACATGTAGTAGGGCATCGCGGCTGGCAGCCGGAGAAGCCAGAGAATCTGCTTCCGGCTGGCGCCGTAGAGCACGAACAAATCGAGCAGGTTGTGATCGGCGCTGTTGAGCCCCAGCGTCGTGTTCGCCACGACCGGGAAGAACGCCACGATCCAGGCGCAGACCACCAGAGACACCTCGACGTCCTTGACCCATATGATGATCAGAGGCGCGATCGCGACCACCGGCGTGACCTGCAGGATCACCGCATAGGGGAACAGGCTCGCCTCGATCCACCGCGACCGGGCGAAGACGACCGCGATCCCGAGCCCGCCGAGCGCGGCCAGCACAAACGCCGCGATCGTGGTCCACAGCGTGTTCACGAGCGAGCTCGACAGCGTTCGCCAATTGCCGACCAGGGTTTCAACGATCAGGACCGGGCCGGGAAGGACATAGTGCGCGACCTCGAAGAAGCGGACGGCGCCCTCCCAGACGACCAGGAATGTCAGGCCGACCAGGGCGGGTGCTGCGCGCCGGGCGAGGCGCCCCGGCACCGCGCTTTCGGCGGCGGGCCGGCCTCCGGCAGGGGACGGGGTCCGCGATATGTCCGACATGAGGGTCCGCAAGGCGCCGGGCCGAGGCGGGCGGGCTAGCGTGCGATCCCCGCCAGGCGTTCAAGGACGGTGCACACCGCAGCCGTGTCCTTGGCTTCCAGGTTCTGTGCAAGGGCGTCGCGATAGATCTGCGCCGAGGCCTCGAACAGCGGAACGGTGCAGCCGACCCCGTCTGCGAACGCGCCGATGATCTGCATGTCCTTCTGCCACAGGCCGATGGACATCGTTGCCGGGTCGTAGTCGTTTGCCGCCATCATCGGTCCGCGCACCTCGAAGACGCGCGAGGTTCCCGCACCGGCGCCGATCACCTCGAGGATGCGCTGCGGGTCGAGCCCCGCCTTCATGCCCAGCACCATCGCCTCGGCCGCGGCCACGTTGTGGATCGCGACCAGAAGGTTGGCGACGAACTTCATCCGGCTGCCGTTGCCGAAACTTCCGACGTCGAAATGGCGGCGGCTGAAACCGTCGAACACCGCCGCGCAGCGGGCGATCGCGGCACTGTCGCCGCTGGCGTAGACCACCAGGTCCTTGACTGCGGCCTGGGATCCGGTGCCGCTGAGCGGGGCGTCCAGCAGCACGATCCCGGCCCGGGCAAGGACCGCCCGGCCGCGTTCCTTGGCCTCGATCGGCAGCGTGCTGGTCTCGCACACGATCAGCCTTCTACGGGCGGCGGCGATTCCGTCCGCGCCGCCGATCACCGCCTCGAAGGCCGCAACGCTGGGCAGCGAGGTGATGACGATCTCCGCCTGTTCGCCGACCGCGCGCGGGCTTGCCGCGATCCGTCCGCCAAGCGCGGCAAGCGCCGCCTCGCGGTCGGCCGAAGGATCCCGGCCGACGACCTCGAACCCCGCCGCGATGAGATTCTTCGCCATCGCCCCGCCCATGGTGCCCGCGCCGATTACGCCGACGGTGGTCGTCATCCGGTCCCCCCGGTTGCGGTCAAGCCGTGTGCTATGATCCGGGCCAGGATAACGAGCCGGAACGGGGAGGTCATGGCGGATTCGGCAACACGTCCGGGCCAAGGCGTGGGCGCGGCGATCCCGCGCAAGGAGGATGGGCGGCTGATGCGCGGGCGCGGGCGCTATGTCGGCGACTTCGCCCTGCCCGGCCAGGTCGCAGTCGCCTTTCTCAGGAGCCCGGTGGCCCATGCCCGTATCCCTAGGATCGCGATCCCCGACGCGATCCGCAGTCACGTGTTCGTGCACGACGACCTGGCCGGGGTTCTGCCGATCCGCGCGGTCTCCGGCCTGCCGGGCTTCAAGGCGTCCGATCAGCCGGTGCTCGCCCGGGGCAAGGTCCGCCAGGTTGGCGAGATGATCGCAATGTGCGCGGCAGCGACCCGCGCCGAGGCGGAGGATCTGTGCGATCGGATCGCCGTCGACTTCGAGACGTTGCCCGCGGTTGCCGACATGAGGAAGGCGCGCGACGCCGGGGCGCCGCTGGTCCACGAGCCCAGGCGGGACAACGTCTTTCTGGAGACC
>CAYFYS010000335.1:0-3382 GCA_964347365.1 uncultured Rhodospirillaceae bacterium
CAGCCCTACGGGGAAGCGGTGGCGGCAATGGATGCGCGCGGCGACGCCATCCGCGCGGGCACCGCGCCGGAGCTCGTCTGGCTGGTCGAGCATCCGCCACTGTACACCGCAGGAACCTCGGCCAGGCCGGAGGACCTGCTGGCGCCCGACCGCTTCCCTGTCCATTACGCCGGTCGCGGCGGCGAGTTCACCTATCACGGCCCGGGCCAGAGGGTGGCCTATCTGATGCTCGACGTCAGCCGGCGCGGGCGGGATGTCCGCCGGTTCGTGCGTGCGATCGAAGCCTGGCTGATCGCCACGCTCGCCGCCTTCGGCGTCTTCGGCGAACGGCGCGCCGGCCGGGTGGGCATCTGGGTCAGGCAGCCCGGTGGCGAGAGCAAGATCGCCGCCATCGGGCTCCGGCTGCGCAGCTGGGTGAGCTTTCACGGCATGTCGTTGAACGTTGATCCCGATCTCCGCCACTATGAGGGGATCGTGCCGTGCGGCATCAGCGGGCATGACGTGACCTCGCTCGCCGCCCTCGGTCTTGCGGTGCGGATGGACGAGGTCGACGCGATACTGCGCCGAACCTTCGCCGAGATATTCGAAACCGAGCCCCCGTCCATGGACCCATCCTAAAGCCGGCCCGTTCCGGGCACGGACGACCTTCACCGGCACAGGCGCAGAAGACGATCGGCCGCGGCGAGTTCGTCGTACATTCCCCCGCGCCGGGTCCGAGCGTTGTCGTCTTCGCCCCAGCGTTCGTTCTGATAGCACTCCTCGATCAGCGAGGTCCGCAGAGCTTCCGCGGCGTCAATCCGACCGACCGCCATGGCCAGCGCGATCACCACCGAGCCCAGCACCCCGGCCGCCGCGTGCAGGGCCGTCAGGCCGAAGTCGTCGAACGCTTCAACCGCGCGCCGTACGGCGGCCAGCGCAGAAGCGGGCTGGACCGCTGGCAACAGGGAAGCGGTCACGACGAGCCGAGCGCCGTGAGCCTTTCCGAGCCATGCAACCAGGGGATCCCAGGCTTCGGCCTGGCGCCGTCGCAAGGCGTGCGGTCGCGCCACCCGGTAGCACACCACATCGGTCTCGGCGTATCCGGCGATCTCGCCGATCACCGCCTCCCGCCGCCCGGTCGTGGTATCGAGCGCGGTGTTGGCCAGGCGGGTGAGCGGCATCGCCGCCGGATCGACGGTCTCGGCCTGCCCGTCCCATTCCGCGGCGATCGCGCGGGCCAGGGGCGCGCCCGGCAGCAACAGCGCACGCTTGCCGGGGCTGCGCAGCGACTTCCCGTCCAGAAGCACCGTGAATCCGCCCACGGCGGGCGCGACGCCAACCTGTCGGTAAAACCGTTTCGCCATCGCCCCCTGCGATCGCCTCACCCGGGCTGCGCGATTGCCGCGCGGCCGACAATTGTGCCCGCTTCGGACATGTGAGACGGTTGGCCTCGCCGACACCAGGGGAGGATGCGATGGCGCTGCTGCCGTTGACGATGACGTTCTGGGATTACGACCGCGTGCAGGCGCTGGCCGACGGCCGGGTGAGGATCGAGGGCTGCGACGCCAGCCATTTCACGCTCGACATCCACGACATCTTCTTCCGCGCGATCCGCAACCAGGAGTTCGACCTGACCGAGCTGTCGTTCAGCTCTTACATGATGATGCTGGACCGGGGCCAGGCGCCTTATGTTGCGATTCCCGTCTTCCTGTCGCGCATGTGGCGCTATTCGGCGATCTATATCCGCACCGACCGGGGAATCAAGGCCCCGGAGGATCTCAAGGGCCGTGCCGTCGGCGTGCCGGAGTATCAGGTTACCGCGGCGCTGGCCGCCCGCGGCATGCTGTCGGACGAATACGGCGTCAAGGCCTCGGACATCACCTGGCTGACCGGAGGGATCGAGGACCCCGGCCGGCCGGAGAAGATAAGCCTGGACCTGCCGCCTGACATCGTCTGCCGACCGATCCCCGCCGACAGGAGCCTGTCGGGGATGATGGCCGAGGGCACGCTGGACGCGATGGTCTCGCCCCTGCCGCCGTCGGCCTTCCTCAAAGGCCATCCCAATATCGACCGGCTGTTCCCCGATTACCGCGCGCTGGAGAAGGACTACTACGCAAGGACCGGCGTGCACCCGATCATGCATGTCGCCGCCCTGCGCCGCTCCCTGGTCGCGCAGCACCGCTGGCTCGCCAACAACGTCCTCGAAGCCTTCGAAAAGGCCAAGGCACTGGTCATGCCGGGCCTGCGCAATTTCGGCGCGGTCAAGGCGACGGTGCCTTGGCTTGCCGCCGAGGTCGAGGACACCATCGCCCTGATGGGCGAGGATTACTGGCCCTACGGCGTGGAGAAGAATCGCAAATCCATCGAGACGATGGCGCGGTACTCCCACGAGCAGGGCCTTTCCAGGCGCCGGCTCGCCATCGAGGACCTATTCGTCCCGGAAACGTTGGAGCAGTCCAAGAGCTGATGCGCAGCACCGGCCGCTTCAGGGCAGCCTGACCTGGACCTTGGAGGATTTGCCGCCGTCCTCGAGGAAGCTCTTGAGAGCGGCGTGAAAATAGGGATCGCCGACCGAGGCCATGACGTTCCTGATCTCGTATTCCGTCGCCTCCTCGATCGAGCGCCGCCAGCCGAGGTGGAAGCTCTCCTTGGCCATTGCCTGGAGATGGGTGGGGGCGGCGGCAAGGTCGCGCGCGATGGTGGCCGCGGTCTCGACGAAGGAAGCGGCAGGATAGACGCGGTTGGCGATACCCCATTCGACCGCCTCTTGCGCATCCAGCGTGCGGTTGGTGATCATCATCTCCTGGGCGCGGCGGAAGCCGACGATCTTGGCGAGCGAATAGCTGGTGGTCGCATCATTGGCGAGCCCGATGGTGTGCCAGGCGCACAGAAACCGCGCATCGGGCGAACACACCACGAGGTCCGAGCACAGCGCCATGCCGAGACCCGCGCCGGCGGCCGCCCCGTTGACCGCCGACATGACGGGCTTGGCGATATGGACGATCTTGTGCAGCGCCAGATGCCACCACATCGCAAGATCGCGGAAATGATCGGCGATCGGGCCGATCCCGTCCTCGATCGCAGGAATCTCCTTGAGGTTGAACCCGGCACAGAAGCTGCGGCCGGCCCCGGTCAGCATGAGCGCACCAACCGTCTCATCGGACTCCAGGGCATTCAGAGCGGCCAGGAGTTCTTCCACGCCGATGCGGGTGAGCGCGTTACCGAACTGCGGCAAGTTGAAGGTGATGCGCCCGACGCCGTCGGTGACCTCCACCAGCAGGGTCTCGTAGTCTCGCCCCGGCATCACCGCTCCTTCAGACGGCACGCGCGAGGAAATCGATGAAGGCGCCGGCAAGTTCCGCCTCACGCGCATCCCATTCCTCGAGCGGGTAGAGGTCCACGT
>CAYFYS010000336.1:0-3355 GCA_964347365.1 uncultured Rhodospirillaceae bacterium
GCGATGAGAACGGCAAGGGCGGCATCTACAACTTCGTCACCAAGCGCGGAGCCTGCCGCGGTGCGCGCGCGAAGATTTCCTGGACACAGGTCGAGACCGGCTCGGCGATCACCTGGAAGTATCCAAGCTGCGTGCTGGAAGGCGCCGGCTCGGTCGGGGCGTTCTATTCGGTAGCGATCACCAACAACTACCAGCAGGCCGATACCGGCACCAAGATGATTCATGTCGGTCCCGACACCACCAGCACCATCGTCTCCAAGGGCATCTCGGCGGGCCACGGCCACAACACCTATCGCGGTCTGGTCAAGGTGGTGGGCACGGCCGCGCGCGCGCGCAACCACACCCAATGTGATTCGCTTCTGATCGGGCAGACCTGCGGCGCCCACACCGTGCCCTATATCGAGGTCGGCGAGCCGGCGGCCCATGTCGAGCACGAGGCGACGACGTCCAAGATCAGCGAGGACCAGATGTTCTACTGCCTGCAGCGCGGGCTCGATCCGGAGGAAGCCGTCTCGCTGATCGTCAACGGCTTCTGCAAGGAGGTCCTGCGCGAGCTTCCGATGGAGTTCGCGGTCGAAGCCCAGAAGCTGCTGAGCGTGAGCCTCGAGGGGAGCGTCGGTTGATGCTGGCGATCAGCGACCTCCATGCCGGGGTGGACGGCCAGGAGATCCTGCGCGGGATTTCGCTCCGGGTGGGTGCGGGCGAAGTGCATGCGGTCATGGGACCGAACGGCTCGGGCAAGAGCACCTTGTCCTATGTGCTGGCCGGGCGCGAGGGCTACGAGGTGACCGGCGGCAGCATCACCTTCGACGGGCGGGATCTGCTGGACATGCCGATCGAGGCCCGCGCCGCCGCCGGCGTCTTCCTCGCCTTCCAGTACCCGGTGGAGATCCCCGGCGTGTCCAACCTCACCTTCCTCAAGACGGCGCTCAACGCCGTGCGCAGGGCGCGTGGCGAGGTCGAACTCGATGCGATCGCCTTTCTGAAGCGCGCGCGCGCCAAGGGCGCGCTGTTGCGGATGGACGATGCGCTGCTCCAGCGCGCGGTCAACGAGGGCTTCTCCGGCGGTGAGAAGAAGCGCAACGAAATCTTCCAGATGGCGATGCTGGAGCCGCGTCTGGCGATCTTGGACGAAACCGATTCCGGGCTCGACATCGATGCGCTCAAGGTCGTGGCCGAGGGCGTCAACGCGCTGCGCGCTGCGGATCGCGCAATGGTGGTGATCACCCATTACCAGCGCCTGCTCGACTACATCGTGCCCGATCATGTCCATGTGCTTTCGGGCGGGCGGATCGTCGCCTCGGGCGATGCGACGCTTGCCCACGACCTCGAGGCCCGAGGCTATGCCGAGTTCGCCGGGCCGGCGGAAACGACGGTGTGATGGCCTCGACCGACGATACCATCGCGCCGTTCATGGCGGCCTATTCGGCGGCCAAGGCGGGCCTTCCCGGCGGGATCGAGGCGCTGCGTGAGACCGCGATCGCCCGATTTGCCGAGATCGGCCTGCCGCATCGCCGGATCGAGGGCTGGCGATATACCGGGCTGGCGACGCTCAGGCGTCTGGATGTCGATGCGCTTGCTGGAACGGCCGGGCCTTCGGCGGCCGATGTCGCTGTTCCAGCGCCCTTGGCGGCTCTGGACGCCTATCGGATCGTCCTGGTCGACGGCCACTACGCCGCCGGCCTGTCGGCGCAGGACTCGCTTCCGGCGGGGATCGCCCCGTTGTCGGCCCGGTTCGGCGCCGGCTCTGCGGGCATCGCCCTGCGGAGCGAGGGGTTCGGTGCCGAGCATGCGGGTCTGAAGGCGCTCAACGCGGCGATGACCCGCGATGGGCTGATCCTCGAGGTGCCGAAGGGCGCCGTGCTCGAAAAGCCGGTCGTGGTATTGCATGTCATGAGCGCAAACGCCGGCGCGCAGGCGATGCATCCCCGCACGGTGGTCCGCATCGGCGCCGGCGCCGAGGTCGCTCTGATCGAGGCGTTCACAGGCCAGCCCGGCGCGGACGGCTGGACCAATGCCGTCCTCGACGGGATCCTCGACCAGGGCGCGCAACTTCGCCACGTCGTGCTGGTCGCGCAATCCGACCGCGCCACCCACACCGGACTTGGGACGTTCGCAGTCGGCCCGGACGGGTCCTATCGCGGCCTGATGTTGTCACTCGGCGGACGGATCGCCCGTACCGAAACGCTGGTCAGGCTGGTCGGCGCCGGGGCGTATTGCGCGCTCGCCGGCGGCGCTTTGGTGGACGGACGGCGTCATGTCGATCACACCACCGAGATCACCCACTCCGCACCGCATACCGGCAGTGCCCAGGTCTTCCGCAACGTCGTCGACGACCACGGGCGGGCGGTGTTCCAGGGCCGGGTGGTGGTCGAAGCGGGCGCACAGAAGACCGATGCGCACCAGTCCTGCCGCAATCTGTTGCTGTCGCCGGCCGCGCAAGCCGACAACAAGCCCGAGCTGCGGATCTTCGCCGACGATGTCAAATGCAGCCACGGCGCGACCGTCGGCGAGCTCGATCAGGATGCGCTGTTCTACCTGCGTGCCCGGGGTATCCCCGAAGCCGAGGCGCGCGCGCTCCTGACCCGCGCGTTCATCGCCGGGCTGTTTGACCTGGTGCCCGTGCCGGCCGCCCGGCCGGCGGTCGAGGAGACGGTGAGCCGATGGCTGGTGCGCCCATGAGCCGGACGAACGGCAGCTACGATGTGGAATCCGTCCGCCGGGATTTCCCGATCCTGGAACAGACCGTCTACGACAACCCGCTGGTCTATCTCGACAACGGCGCCAGCGCGCAGAAGCCGCGCGCGGTGATCGACTGCATCAGCCGAGTTTACGGCACGCAGTACGCCAACGTCCATCGCGGCGTCCACCATATGAGCCACAAGGCGACCGAGGCGGTGGAGGAAGCGCGCGAACGGGTGCGCGGGTTCATCAACGCCGCCCATGCGCACGAGGTGATCTTCGTGCGCGGTGCCACGGAAGGGATAAACCTCGTTGCTGCGAGCTGGGGCGGGGCCAGTCTCGGCCCCGGCGATGAGATCGTGCTCACCGTGATGGAGCACCACGCCAACATCGTGCCCTGGCAGATCGCAGCGGAGAAGGCCGGCGCTCTCATCCGGGTGGCGCCGATCACCGATCGCGGCGTGCTCGACATGGACGCGTTTTTCAACCTCCTGGGCCCGCGCACGAAGATGGTCGCGATCACCCACGTCTCCAATGCGCTGGGCACCGTCGTTCCGGTCGCACAGATCATCGAGGCGTCCCATGCAAGCGGCGCCGTGGTGCTGGTCGACGGCTGCCAGGCGGTGCCGCACAGGACGGTGGCCGGTCGTGCGCTCGCTGCCGATTTCTACGT
>CAYFYS010000337.1:0-3340 GCA_964347365.1 uncultured Rhodospirillaceae bacterium
AACTCCTGTCAGGTCACTAACCAGTTAGAAACCTCTAAGCCAGATAGACTGTTTTTCAGCCTCGTGTGCTCCGGCGGATCGAGGAACAGCATGGTCACATCGTCGGGTTGGGGCAGCGAGGCACGCTGCCGGGGCGACAGCTTGCGCCTGGCCAGATCGCTGGAAAAACGCCGGTGGTCGCGCAGGACGGCGTCCACGTCGGCATGGCGGGAAAACACCCAGGCATCGAGCAGACGGCTGCGGTGCACCGGATCCTCGGTGCGGAGCCTGGCATAGGTCGGGTAGGGATCCCGCGCCATGGCAGGCGAAAACGGGTTGTAGGCAACCCCGGCCTGCCAACGCTCACGCGCGACCACGACACTGACTGCCGCCGATCGTAGCGCCTGCCGCCATGAGAACGCCATCGCCGGGTCTCCCGATACGCTCGCGCGGCGGCCTTGCGCAGCGCATGGCCCCACCCGCGGTAGCAGGTCTCATTCTACGGTCTGTTCGCTGCAGTTCCCAACCGGAGCCTCGGCCGTACGCACGCGAACGCAATGTAGTGCGCGGATCGTGCCGGCCGGCCACGGATCAAGTCGACGGCGGACCGCAGCGCGGCCTTGTGGGCGGTTCGCGGCCTTGTGTAGGCTTCGGAGCGACAGGCGGAGATCGGGGCCAGCCATGGCACGAAACACGAAGGAGGCGACGATCGTGGTCACCGGCGCGGGCAGCGGCATCGGCTATGCCGTGGCACGCCGTCTGCGCGATGCCGGGTATGCGGTCTCGGCCTGGGATGTGGACGAGGGCAGGCTCGCCGGCGCCAACGATCCCGGGCTCGCCTTCCACCGGATCGACGTCCGCGACAAGGCGGCGATGGACGGCGTGGTCGCGGGCATCCCTACCCCGATCGCGGGGCTGGTCAACTGCGCGGCGATCTACAAGCCGGTGCCCTTCCTCACGCTCGACGAGGCGAACTGGGATGCCCATCTGAACATCAACCTCAAGGGCACGCTGTTTGCCAGCCAGGCGGTCCTGCCACGGATGCGAGCCCGGAAGTCGGGCGCGATCGTCATGTTCTCCTCGGGCATCGCACGCACCGGCGCGCGCCACGGCGCGGCCTATGCCGCGACCAAGGGCGGCGTGCTGGGCCTCGCCCGCGGCATGGCGCTCGATGTGGCTGCGGACAACATCCGGGTCAACGTGATCTCGCCCGGGGTGACCGATACGCCGCAACCGCGCGGCCACCGATCCCAGGCCGATCTCGACGCGATGGCGGCGGCCAATCCGATGGGCCGGATCGGCGCGCCCGAAGACATGGCCGAAGCGGCGCTGTTCCTGCTGGAAGACGACAGCTCCTTCATCACCGGCCAGGATATCCGGATCAACGGCGCCGGGATGCGGATCTGATGGGTATGGCACTCGTAACGGGGGCGGCCAGCGGCATCGGCCGGGCCGCGGCGAAACGGCTGGCCGGACGCATGACGATCGCAGCCGCCGACCGGAACGCCGCCGGGCTCGCCGAGACCGTCGAGGCGATCGAAGCCCAAGGCGGCAAGGCCGTTGCGGTCACAGTCGACGTCGCCGACGCGAAATCGGTGCGCGGCATGATGGAACACCTCGATGCGGCCGGCGATCCCGTCGAGGCCGCCCTGCTGGCCGCCGGCATCTTCATCAAGGGCCCGGTCGATGCGATCACCGAAGACGACTGGGACCGGATGATCGACACCCATGTCAAGGGCACGTTCCTGTGTTGCCAGGCCGTGCTCGCACGCATGGTGCCGCGCAGCGGCGGTGCGATCGTGACCATGTCGTCCGACTACGCGGTGATGGCAGTGCCCGCCGCCGCGGCCTATTGCGCAGCCAAGTCGGCAATCTATTCGATGACCAAATCACTGGCGCTCGAGTTTGCCGGCGACGGTATCAGGGTAAACGCGCTGGGGCCCGGGCCGATCGACACGCCGATCCTGCACTCGGGCCGCAGCGACACCGAATACCGCCAGGCGCGCGTGTCGATCGCCGAACGCCTGCCGATCGGCCGGCTCGGCCGGCCGGAGGAAGTCGCAGCGTGCGCCGATTTCCTGTTGAGCGATCGGGCGTCCTACATCAACGGCCAGATCATCCACCCCAACGGCGGTCAGCAGACCTGGTAGGCGTGCCGCGATGCGTCTGGGAATCTGGACACCGTTGCCGCACACCGTCCGAATCGAGCCCGAGATGGCGACGGCGATCGAGGAGCTGTCCAGCCGGGGAAAGGGCGGGAGATCGGATCGCTCGCTCGGCCTTGCGCTGGCCGTGGTCAAGCGGGCCGAGGCGTTGGGGTTTGCCACGACCCTGATCGCCGAACGCCATCTGGGACCGGATCTCGAGGCCTGGATCATGGCCTCGGCGATGATTGCCGAGACCTCCACGATCGAGCTGATGGTCGCGGCCCATCCCGGCATCGTCCATCCCCAGCTCGCAGCAAAGATGGGGGCGAGTCTCGACCGTATCAGCGGCGGACGATTCGCGATCAACGTGGTCAACGGCTGGTTCCAGAAGGAGTTCGAGGTCTTCGGCAACGGCTCCTGGCTCGACCGGAGCACGGCGCGCTATCGCCGCATGGGCGAGTTCATGCAGGTTCTCAAGGGGCTGTGGTGCGAAAACGGCTTCGACTTCGACGGCAGCTATTTCCGGCTCGAGGATGCGGTTCTGCCGATCAAGACCCTCCAGATCCCCAACCCGCCGATCTATGCCGCAAGCAGCGCCGGGGAAGGAATGGACCGGATCGCCCGCCATGCCGACGCCTGGTTCGTCGGCTACGAGCCCGGTCTGGACGCAGCAGCCCGGAACATCGAGCGCATTGCCCGCGATGTTGCCTATATGCGCGATCGCAGCGCCGGGCACGGCCGCACGCTGCGCTTCGGGATCAGCGCACATGTGATCTGTGCCGAGAGCCGCAGGGAGGCCGTCGCCCAGGCGCGCTCGCTGGAGGCCTACGGCGCGCGCGACCGGATTGCGATGGTCGCGGCCAAGGGACTCGGCGCGGGCCTCGTCGGCACGCCCGAGGACATCGTCGAGCGTCTGGGTGCGCTCCACCAGATCGGCATCGAGGTCCCGATGGTCCACTTCCATCCGATGCGCGACGGGTTGGAGATTTTCGCCAGAGAGATCGCACCGCGCCTGCCCGATTAAGCCCTGGCGCCGGGTCTGAAGACGGGCGCAACCGACATGGCGCGGCCGATCGTTCCGGGGCGGAGGAGCCAAGCGCGACCGTGACCGCCGCACCGGCACCGCGTCCTCGCCGGGCCGATGCGTTAGTCGGCTACGGCGTCCTCCTCGCCGCCCATGGCGGCGGCGATGGCGCGATGGCGGTCGGCGACCC
>CAYFYS010000338.1:0-3332 GCA_964347365.1 uncultured Rhodospirillaceae bacterium
GTGCCGGTGCGCGACGCTAGGAAAAAGGCCGAAACCTGTCAAACAAAGCGCGCCGCCGGGCCGGGGCACACCCCCGCTCAGGCCATGGTCCGGCGAACGGCCGCCTCCACGTCCTCCACCTTGGGGATGTAGAGGTCCTCGAGCTCGGGCGCGAAGGGGACCGGGCAGTGCGGCGCCGTCACCTTCTCGATTGGCCCCCTCAGCGACTTGAACGCCTTCTGCGCCACGATGGACGAGATGTCGGCCGCCATGGAGCAGCGCGGGTGGCTCTCGTCCACGACGACCAGACGGCCGGTCGCCTCGACCTCTTCGAGGATGGTCTCCTCGTCCAGCGGCGAAACCGTGCGCGGGTCGATCACCGTGCAGGAAATGCCGTCCTTCGCCAGATTGTCGGCCGCCTCATTGGCCAGATGCACCATCTTGCCGATCGCGACGATGGTGACGTCCTCGCCCTCGCGAACCACGTTCGCTTCGCCGAAGGGGACCGTGTAGGCCTCGTCGGGAACGTCGGCCTCTTCGTCGTACATCGCCTTGTGCTCGAAGAAGACGACGGGATCGTTGTCGCGTATGGACTGGATCATCAGCCCCTTGGCGTCATAGGGGTTCGAGGGAACGACCACCTTCACGCCGGGCACATGGGTGAAGAGCGAATAGAGCACTTGGCTGTGCTGTGACGCAGCCCTGAGGCCTGCGCCATACATCGTCCTGACCACCAGCGGGGTCTCGGCCTTGCCGCCGAACATGTAGCGGAACTTCCCCGCCTGGTTGTAGATCGCATCGAAGCAGACCCCGAGGAAGTCGACGAACATCAGATCGACGATGGGGCGCATGCCGGTTACCGCCGCGCCGGCCGCCGCCCCGATGAAGCCGCCTTCCGCGATCGGCGTGTCCAGCACCCGCGTCGGTCCGAACTCGGTATGAAGCCCCTTGGTCACGCCAAGCGGGCCGCCCCAGGCATCGTCCTCGCCGGGAGCGCCGGTTCCGCCGGACACGTCTTCGCCCATCACGATGACCGAGGAATCGCGCCGCATCTCGCCTGCCATCGCCTCGTTGATGGCGGCCCTGTATGATTTCATCGGCATTGTCGGTCCCCCGCTCAGTAAGAGGCGTAAACGTCGGTCATGAGATCGGCCTCGGTGGCACGCGGCGCGACCTGAGCGGCCGACGCGGCATCTGCCACCCGCGCTCTCTCCTCCTCGAAGATCTCATCGAGCTGTTCGCCGGTCAGCAGACCTGTCTCGACGACCTTCTCGCGGAACATGTTCAGGCAGTCCTTCTCGGCGCGAAGCTTGTCGATCTCGCCGTCCCCCCGGTAGGTCTGCGCATCGCCGACGAAGTGGCCGTAGAAGCGGGCGGTCTTGATGTGGATCAGGCTCGGGCCCTCGCCATTGCGGGCGCGTTCGACCGCCTCTCTCATCGCGTCGAAGACCGCGAAGAAGTCGAATCCGTCGACCTCGACGGCCGGCATGCCGAAGCCGTTCGCGCGGGCTACCTGCGAGCCCGCGACCGAATAGGATGAGGGGGTCGCCTCGGCATAGCCGTTGTCTTCGCAAATGAAGATCACGGGCAGCTTCCAGATGTTCGCCAGGTTATAGGCTTCGAAGATCAAGCCCTGGTTGGAACCGCCGTCGCCGTAGAAGGCCACGGCGACGCCATTCTCGCCCTTCGCTCTGGCCGAGAGGCCGGCGCCCACCGCCAGAGGACCGGTCGCGCCGATGATCCCGTTCGCGCCCAGCATCCCCTTGTCGAGGTCCGCAATGTGCATCGAGCCGCCCTTGCCGCCGCAGACGCCGGTGGTCGCGCCATAGATTTCGTCCATGGTCTCCTGCAGATCGAGGCCGCGGGCGATGCACTGGCCGTGCGCGCGATGGGTGGTCGCGATCCAGTCCCGCTCGTCCAGCGCCATGTAGACGCCAGCCGCCGTTGCCTCCTGTCCGGCGGAGAGGTGAACGAAGCCCGGAATCTTGCCGTCCGAGAAGTTCTGAAAAACGCTTTCCTCGAAGTGCCGGGCCGTCGCCATCGTGCGATACGCGCTCAGCAGTTCGTCCCGGCTCAGTTGCATCAATGTCTCCCTTGCTGGTGCTGCCCGCCCCGGCGGAAGGTCAGGACGTCATCGCCGACCGCTAGCCGCTGATGGGCGGCGGCTCGCGCCGCAATATACCGGCTCGCCCCGGCAAGTCACGGTTGGACCGCGCGCCGCGAGGGGCCGACGCCCGATCAACGCTCCTCTCTGCCGGAGAGCCGGTCCTCGTCGTCGATCAGGACCACGCGAGCGGGCGGGTCGGCGCCCCATTGCCACATCACGAGATTGATGTCGTCGGCACCGGCGCCAATGGCAAAGCTTCGGACCCGCATACCGACATAGCCTGCAGCGATCAGACGATCCGCGAGGGCCTGCGATGCGGGGACGGTGCCGGCCAGCATGTCCGCTTCCCAGCTTGGGCAGACCAAATCGTCATCGCCCACGCCCTGGTTGCGGCGTCGCTCGCCGTCCAGCGCATCGAAGATGGGCTCGGCATCGACCTCGTAGGCGCAAAGGGTGAGCGGCTGCATCGGACGGCCCAGGGGTTGCGCTTCGCGTATCGCGGTGAGGGGATCGAGCGATGTATAGAGCGCCGGCACGCTGCGCCGGTTGAAGCGCCCGCCGTGGCGACGCGCGCCGTCGCCGGAGAGCGGCGTCCACGACCATTGCGGATTGTGCGCCCGGTAGACCGGCCCTCGGAACCGCATCGGAACGGTTTGGGCTCAGGCGTAACCGCCTGCCGCGATCCGGTCGAGATACGCGTGCACGTGTTCGGCCTTGCCGTCACGCACCAACTGGTCCGGCGTGACGCCGCCGAAGCCCGGCAGCGGCTCGGCGCGGAACCAGGCATAGGCCGCGATCGGGGAGCCGGTCGCGGCCTCGACGCGGTTGAGAATCTCCAGCATCTGGCGGAGACGAACCTGGGTCTTGCGTGCCCGGACGCGCGACGTGCGGGTGAACGCGTCCTTGCCGAGGCCCAAGGTGCCGGCGATCTCGGCCTTGGTGGTGCGCAGCTCGTCCGCAATCAGAGCCGGCGAGAATACCTGATCCGCGACGAAATCCTGGAACTGCATGGCCAAACCTCGCAATCCTTCACATATAATAGCGTGATATAACGTGTGAAACCAGAATTTTCAGGCTCTGTCCGCCCGCAATCAGGCGAGGAAGGCCTCCACCAGCGCGTTGAACTTGGTCGGGTTCTCGTAGCACATGAAGTGCGAGCCGCCCTCGCCGGCCTTGAAGATTTCCACCTCCGCGCCGGGGATCTGCGCCGCGATCCACGCCTGCGATTCGGCCGAGAAGATGCTGG
>CAYFYS010000339.1:0-3332 GCA_964347365.1 uncultured Rhodospirillaceae bacterium
GATGCGACACGGATCTTGAGCCCCTGGAGGTCGTCCAGGGTTCGCACCGGCCTGTCGCGCATCATGAACACGGCCGGCGGAGTGACGAAGACGGCTAGCGGCACCGTCCGCCGGAACTCGGCGCGCAAGTGCCGATCCATCACCTTCCAGATTTTCCGCGTCGCATCCTGGTGGCCTCGGGTCACGCCCGGCAGCTCGATCAGGAGCGTTCTGGGAAACAGCGAGGAGGTGTAACCCGGCAGCCCGTAAGAGATGTCGGCGATCCGCCGGACCGCGCGCTGGTACTGCTCGACCGGTCCTTTGCCGAGCGCGCCGGCCGCGTAGACCTTGATGGTAAGCCGTCCGTCGGTTGCCTTGGCGAGATCCTCGCCGAGCTTCAGGAAGATCGGCTTGTGCAGGACGTATTGCGGTGGCACGAAGCTTGCGAATTTGAGCTCCTTCGCGGCAACCCCGCTCGCCTGTACTGCCGCGGCCGCGAGCAGCGCAGCGGCGGCCGCGATTCCGATCCGTCCCATCGAACCTCTCCTTCGCACGTGCGGGATGTCGCCGCCCATCCTACTCCGTCCGTCCTGGGCGGGCGATAGGAAACCCTTTGATCGGATGTCGGCGCAACGAGGCCGTGCCCGGCCTTACGCGCATCGTGTCGGGCGTACCTCACCGGGCGGGCGGCAGGATGACGGTGAAACGCGCACCCGCGATCTCGCCGTCCTCGCCGTAACGGTTCATCGCCGAGATCGTGCCCCCGTGCGCGCTGACGATCTGGCGGGAAATGCTGAGCCCCAGACCGGAATGGGTGCCGAAGTCCTCAGCCTCTGGCCGCTGGGTGTAGAAGCGCTGGAAGACCGAATCGAGGTTCTCCTCAGGGATGCCGGGGCCCCCATCTTCGACGCTGATCGCGTAGGCACCGTTCCTGCGCGCGATCCTTATGTGCACCGCAGCACCCTCGGGGCTGAACGAAAAAGCGTTCGACAACAGGTTCTGGAAGACCTGCACGAGCCGGGTCTCGATCCCCTTTACGATCGGTGCATCGACCTCCAGGGCGAGCGCCAGCGGCCTGCGGCACCCGGCACCGGTCGAATCGTGGATGTCGACCAGGGTCTGGAGCAGTCGGGCGATGTCGACATCCTCCATGGCCGACCGGGCGAGTTCGACATCCAGCCTCGAGGCGCTGGAGATATCGGAGATCAGCCGGTCCAGCCGCTTGACGTCCTGCTCGACGATCGCCATCAGGGCGCGCTGCTGATCGGGGTTCTTGACCCGCAGGGCGGTCTCGACCGCGCTGCGCAACGACGTCAGCGGGTTCTTGATCTCATGGGCGACGTCGGCGGCGAAGCTTTCGACCGCTCCCATACGGGTCCAGAGATCGGCGGTCATGTCGCGCAGCGCGCCCGAAAGATCGCCGATCTCGTCGCGGCGCGCGGTGAAGTCGGGGATCTGCGAGATTTCAGACCGCCCCACACGCACGCCACGGGCGGCCTGGGCGAGGCGCCGCACCGGCCGGGCGATCGCACCGGCAAGGTAGAACGAAAGGATCACCGTGACCGACAGCGCGATCCCGAAGACCTTGAGGACTTCGAGGCGGACGTCACGCAGGCGGGTTTCGATCTCCTTGCCGCTCACGCTCAGCATCAGCGCGCCGAGGACCTGCTTGAAGTGCTGTACCGGCACCGCGACGATCAGCACCATCCGGTCGGCGCGGTCGTAGCGGATGTTGACCCGGCTCTCCCCGTTGAGCGCGCCGACGGCTTCGGCATAATCGCTCGCCCGCTCGACCGCGCGCTCGACATATGTCTGCGGACGCTTGCCGGAGGACAGCAGCCGCTGGCCCCATTCGTAGACATCGCGCCACACCGCGTCGAGAACCCCTCCCTGCCCGGGCGGCGGCAGCGGTTCCTCCTCGACCCCCTGACCCGGGCCGGCCAGGGCGCGGCTGTCTGCGATCAGCACGCCGCCGGGGCCGAACAGGCGGGCGCGCGCCCGCGTCGGCTCGACCAGCCGTCGCAGCATCGGCCGGGCGATGGGCGCCAGGATCGCCTGGGCGCCGTTATCGTCGGTCCCCACCGCGCCTTCGCCAAGCGCGCCGGCGAAGATCTCGGCCTGGGTCTTGAGCGCCTCGGTCTCGGCCTCGACGAGCTCCTCCTCGTACTGGCCCAGAAACAGAAGCCCCGCCACCAGAACGCCCAGAGCCAGGACGTTGACCGTCAACACGCGCCACGTCAGGGGCGACAGCATCGCCGAGAAGAAAGCCTTGAGCATCAGGCGCTATTCGGTGGCGTCGGCACGGCCGGCGCCAAGCCCGGGAATCAGCCGTCCTTGTAGCGGTAGCCTATGCCATAAAGCGTTTCGATCTGGCTGAAGTCTTCATCCACAAGCTTGAATTTCTTGCGCAAGCGCTTGATATGGCTGTCGATCGTGCGGTCGTCAACGTAAATGTGCTCGCCATAGGCGGCATCCATCAGCTGGTCCCGGCTCTTGACGTGGCCGGGTCTCAGCGCCAGCGCCTTGACCAGCAGGAACTCGGTGACCGTGAGATCGACCGCCCGATCCTTCCAGGAACAAAGATGACGCGAGGCGTCCAGCCTCAGCGGGCCGCGATCCAGCGGCGGTTCGCCGTTTGGGTCCCCGGCATGGCTGTCGTCCTTGGCATGGCGCCGCAAGATCGTACGGATCCGTTCCAGAAGCAAGCGCTGGGAGAACGGCTTCTTCACGTAGTCGTCCGCGCCCATCCTGAGACCCAGGACCTCGTCGATCTCGTCGTCCTTCGAGGTCAGGAAGATGACAGGCATGTCCGTTTTTTTTCGCAGATTCCGGAGCAGTTCCAGGCCGTCCATTCGTGGCATCTTGATGTCGAGGATCGCCAGATCCGCGGGGTTGGCGGACAATCCCCGCAGCGCGGCCGCCCCATCGTTGAAGGTGCAGACGTCAAAGCCGCCGGCCTCCAACAGCATCGACACCGAGATCAGCATGTTCCGGTCGTCATCGACCAGGGCGATCTTCTGTTTCACGACGGCTCCTTCGACTTCAGCATCCCGACCGAGACGGGCATCGGCAACCCGCCCGCCTTACCGACGGCCCGCAGACCGTCACCGGCCGCACCTACGGGTACCGAGATAGTGTTCCGCCCAGGCCGCGCAAGCGTTTCGGGCGCAATTTCCCGCCTTGACCCGTACCGCCCCTTTGACCAGGAGTAGCGCCCATGACCGAGGAGCGGAAATCCGCCGCCGCGCAGGCGCGATCGAGCGTCCGCCGCGGCGACAAGGCTACTCTCGCAACCCTGATGGGCACGGCGGGCGATCCCTACACCTCCCTGGTCATGGTCGCCTGCGACCAGT
>CAYFYS010000340.1:0-3331 GCA_964347365.1 uncultured Rhodospirillaceae bacterium
TGGGCGATCCGAACAAGATCAAGTTCGTGAACTTGACGGGCAAGAACCGGTTCCCGGCCCTGCAGTCGGGCGAGATCGACGTTTTGTCGCGCAACACCACCTGGACCATCTCGCGCGATGTCGACCTCGGTTTCACGTTCATCGGGGTCAACTACTACGACGGTCAGGGCTTCATCGGACGCAAGTCGCTGGGTGTGAAGAGCGCCAAGGAGCTGAGCGGTGCCTCGATCTGCATCCAGACCGGTACCACGACCGAGTTGAACCTTGCCGACTTCGCCCGCACCAACAACATCGACTATGAGCCGGTGCCGATCGAGACCAACGCGGAGGCACGCGCGGCCTATCAGGCCGAGCGCTGCGACGTCTATACAACGGACGCTTCCGGCTTGGCGGCCACCAAGGCGACTTTCGACAATCCCGACGACCACATGGTCTATCCCGAGATCGTCTCCAAGGAGCCGCTCGGTCCGCTGGTGCGCCAGGGCGACGACAAGTGGGCCGATATCGCACGCTGGGTGCTCAACGCGCTCATCATCGCCGAGGAGAACGGTGTCACCCAGGCGAACGTGGCCGAGATGGCCAAGGGGACGGCCAACCCGGAAATCAACCGCATGCTCGGGGTAGAGGGCAGCTACGGCCAGATGCTCGGCCTCGACAGCCGATGGGCGGTACGGGCGATCGCCGCCGGGGGCAATTACGCGGAGATCTTCGATCGCTATGTCGGCCCGAACACCAAGCTGGGCCTCGCGCGGGGCCTGAACGCGCTCTACAAGAATGGCGGCATCCTCTACGCACCGCCGTTCAGATAAGCTGAACCGGGCTCGGACCCGTCCGGCGGCGGTTTGCCGTCGGACGGGGCGGGCGGCGAGCCGTCCACCGCTCGACCAAAACGTTCGGCATGGTCGACAACCTCATGTCCAGCGGTTGAGGAGCGCCGATGCGCGCAAGCCGCCTGTGGACGGACGAAAGGGCGCGGGGGGTCCTCCTCCAGCTTCTGCTGATTCTCGGCCTGGCGGTCGCGATCGCCTTCATCGCGGCGAACACGGTAGCGAACCTGCAGCGCGCCGGCCTAGCCTCCGGCTATGGCTTCCTTGCCGATACCGCGGCCTTTGATATCAACCAGAGGTTGATCCGCTACGATTCGACGTCGACCTACGGTCGGGCGTTCGTCGTCGGCGGCCTCAACACGATCCTCGTCGCGGCGCTGGGGATCGTCGCCGCCACCGTCGTCGGCTTCGTCGCCGGCGTGCTGCGGCTGTCCAACAATTTCCTCGTCAGCCAGATCGTTGGCGTCTACGTAGAGTTCACCCGCAACGTCCCCGTACTGCTCCAGATCATCTTCTGGTGGGTCATCATGCTGGCGCTGCCGCGCGTGCGCGACAGTATCTCGTTCGGCGATGCCGTCTTTCTCAACAACCGCGGCATCCGGATGCCCTCGCCGGTGTTCGAGGACGGCTCGTTCCTGATCGTGCTGGCGCTCGCCATCGGTCTGATCGCAACCTTTTTCGTCTCGCGCTGGGCCAGAGCCCGCCAGGACGCGACCGGGCAAAGATTCCCCGTCGGGTGGGCCGGGCTCGCCCTGATCTTCGGCCTGCCGGTTGCGACCTATCTCGTTCTCGGCCGGCCCATCGCATTCGATGCCCCGGTCATGGGCAAGTTCAACCTGCGCGGCGGGTTCAACGTCACACCGGAACTGATCGCCCTCTGGCTCGCCTTGTCGACCTATACCGGGGCATTCATCTCCGAGATCGTCCGTTCCGGCATCCTTTCGGTGAGCAAGGGACAAACCGAAGCCGCCGGAGCGCTTGGCCTTCGTCCCGGACTTACGATGCGCCGGGTCATCCTGCCGCAGGCGTTGCGGGTGATCATCCCGCCTCTGACCAGCCAGTATCTCAACCTCACCAAGAACTCCTCTCTGGCGGTCGCCATCGGTTACCAGGATCTCGTTTCGATTGGCGATACCATCTTGAACCAGAGCGGGCAGGCGCTGGAGGTGATCTCGGTCTACATGATCGTCTACCTCTCGCTCAGCCTGTTCACTTCCGCGTTCATGAACTGGTACAATGCGCGCATCGCCCTGGTGGAACGATGACCGGCCCACGCGCCTTCCACCGCAGCCAGGCGGAGATGTTACCGCAACGCCCGGCGCCGGTGGCGACCGTGGGGATCATCGGCTGGATCCGCGCGAACCTGTTTTCATCCCCGCTCAGCGTCGCTCTGACCGTGATGTCGGCCGTGCTGCTCTGGGTTTCGGTGCCGCCGTTCCTGGACTGGGCGCTCTTCGGGGCCGACTTTACCGGCGCCACGGGGGAAGAGTGCACCGGCCACGGCGCCTGCTGGGCGTGGCTGGACCAGCGCGTGGCGCAGTTCCTCTACGGCTTCTATCCGGCGGAGTCCTACTGGCGGGTCAATCTTGCCATCGTCCTGCTCGCGCCGGCGCTCGCCTACGTCCTGTTCGAAAACCTGCCCTATGCCCGATACGGGCGCTGGTTCTCGGTCGCCTATCCGGTGATCGCAGCCATCCTGCTGGTCGGCGGATTCGGTCTCCAGGATGTCACCACCGACAAGTTCGGCGGATTCATGCTGAACCTCGTTGCGGGAGTGGCGGGCATCGTCCTGTCGCTGCCGATCGGCATTCTGCTGGCGCTGGGCCGGCGTTCGCGCCTGCCGGTGGTGCATGTCTTGTCCGTCGTGTTCATCGAAACGATCCGCGGCGTGCCGCTGATCACGCTGCTCTTTGTGGCCATCGTTATTCTGCAGCTCTTCCTGCCGCCGCAGGTCTCGCTCGACCAACTCGTCCGGGTGATGATCATGATCACCCTGTTCGCCTCCGCCTATATGGCGGAGGTCATCAGGGGCGGTCTGCAGGCCATACCTCAGGGCCAGTACGAGGCGGCGCAGGCGATGGGGCTCGGCTACTGGAAGACGATGCGCCTCATCGTCCTGCCCCAGGCTCTGAAGATCTCGATCCCTGGAATCGTCAACACGTTCATCGGTCTGTTCAAGGACACCACGCTCGTCATCATCATCGGGCTCTTCGATATTCTCGGCCAGGCGCGCCTGCTGCAGACCAATCCGGAATGGATCGGCGAAGTGGATCACGAGACGTTCCTGCTGGCGTCGCTGTTCTTTTTCGTGATCTGCTTTGCCATGTCGCGCTACTCGATCAATCTCGAAAAGCGCCTGGACTCGACGCGGCGGTAGAAGCGGTAGAGGGGAAACGCGATGCCAGGCGCCGGAACGAACCGCCAGACGCCGCCGGAGGCGGGCGATGCGAGCGGTGATCCGATCATCCGGATCGAGGGCCTCAACAAATGGTTCGGATCCTTCC
>CAYFYS010000341.1:0-3322 GCA_964347365.1 uncultured Rhodospirillaceae bacterium
CGGCGGGTTAGTCCACAAGGTCGGTGGCGGCATCGCCTTGAACCACCGACAGGCGGTGGCTTACGCAGGCGTTCACGCCCTCCTGGCTGAGTTCGATCCCGCGCGCGTCGATCCCCTTGACGTGGACCAGATGGTCGAGCAGCGCGCCGTCGCCGCAGCCGATATCAAGCACCCGCGAATCCGGCGCGATCATCTCGGCGATCACCTCGAGATCGCGCCGCATCACCGGCGCGCAAGCCCCCGGTGTTCGGCCGCGCCGTCAAGAAAACCCGTCAGGGTCGCCTGGAACACCGGCTCATCCAGCAGGAAGGCGTCATGGCCCTTGTCGGTCTCAACCTCGACGAAGCTGACATTGGCCGCGACCGCATTCAGCGCGCGGACCACATCGCGGCTTTCGCTGGTCGGGAAAAGCCAGTCGCTGGTAAACGATATAACGCAGAACCTGACGGTCGAGCCCGCGAACGCCTTGGCCAGTACCCCGCCATGCTCGGCTGCCAAGTCGAAATAGTCCATCGCCCGGGTGATGTAGAGATAGGAGTTCGCGTCGAACCGCTCCACGAAGCTGTTGCCCTGGTGGCGCAGGTAGCTCTCCACCTGGAAGTCGGCCTCGAAACCGAAGCTCAGCGCATCGCGCCCCTGCAACCGGCGACCGAACTTGCGGTGCAGCGCCGTATCGGACAGATAGGTGATGTGTGCGGCCATGCGGGCGACCGCCAGACCCCGCGTCGGCGTCTTGCGTTGCTGCAGATAGGCGCCGTTGCACCAGTCGGGATCGGCGATGATTGCCTGGCGGCCGACTTCGTGCAGTGCGATGTTCTGTGCGGAATGGCGCGCTGCGCAGGCGATCGGTACCGCGGCGAAGACGCGTTGCGGATAGCGCGCCGCCCATTCCAGAACCTGCATGCCGCCCATCGAGCCGCCGATGACGCAGAACAGCGTCTCGATGCCCAGATGGTCGAGCAGTCGCGCCTGGGCGTGGACGATGTCGGAGATGGTGATGACCGGGAAGTCGATGCCCCAGGGTTCGCCCGTTGCGGGGTTAATGTCCATCGGGCCGGTGGTGCCCATGCAGCCCCCGAGCACATTGGCGCAAATCACGAAGTAACGGTCGGTATCGAGCACCTTGGCCGGTCCGACTATGATGTCCCACCAGCCCGGCTTGCCTGTGACGGGGTGCGGATCGGCAACGAACTGGTCGCCGCTCAGCGCATGACAGACCAGGATCGCGTTGGAGCGCTCCGTGTTCAGCGTTCCGTAGGTCTGGTAGGCGACGGTGAACGGGCCGAGCGCGACGCCGCAATCCAGGCGCAGCGGTTCGTCGATCGCAAGGCGAACATGCGCGCCTGGCAATTCGGATCCGGCGACGGACGCGCTCTGGCTGTAGCCCGGCAAGCTCTTCCCCGTTCCGACGACCCCTGCGCGAGTCGCCGGGCCTGATTGTAACCAAAGCCGCCTGTGGTTATAAGGCGCAAGGGCTGCACGGCACTTCCCAGGCGGAAACCGCGCCATGCGGTTTCGCGGGAGCGAGGGCCAACGGGGGCCGCGATGACCAGGGCCACGGAGTCGCTAGGGCGGGTGCGCGAGCGCATCGATGCGCTGGACGACCGGATCCACGATCTGCTCATGGAACGCATCTCTGTGGTCCAATCGGTGAACCGGGCAAAGTCGATGGACCGCGCGCCGATCTACCGGCCGGGCCGCGAAGCCCGTATCCTCCGCCGGCTGGTGGGACGCCATCAGGGCCGGTTCCCGATGCTCCCGCTCGTCCGTATCTGGCGCGAGATCATAGCTGCCTCGCTGGGGCTCCAGGGCGGGTTCACGCTGGCGGTGTATGCCGGGGACGGCGCTGCGGGCTACCGCGACGCAGCCCGGGACCACTTCGGTGCAGCGACGCCGATCACCGCCTACCAGTCCTACGCCGGGGTAATCAACGCGGTCACCGGAGGCCGGGCCGCCGCCGGCGTCCTGCCGTTTCCGGGTGACGGGCAGGCAGAGCCGTGGTGGTCGCGCATGCTGCAAGACAGCGGACCCTCGATCGTGGCGCGGATTCCCTTCGCACCGCCGTCGACACGCTCCTCGGAGGCCCGGGACGCCCTGGTCATCGCGGCAAGCCCGCCCGACCCGTCGGACGACGACCACAGCTTCGTTGTGCTGAGAACCGGCGCAACGAACAGCCGCGGGCGGATCAATAACGCCTTCAGATCGCTGTCGCTCGAGCCGAGGATGACGCTGTCGCTCGATGACAGCACCAATCCCGAGACGTCGTTGTTCCTGATCGAGGTCGCCTCGTTCATCGAGCCCGAGGACCGGCGCATCCCTGCCCTGCTGGCCGATCTCGACGGATCGGCGCCGGGGATCCGGGTTCTCGGCGCCTACGCCAGACCGTTCACACAGGCCGAGCTGCGCGGGGCGACATTTCCGTGAGCGGGCCTCTGCCCCGGTCCGGCATCCTCGACATCGAGCCCTATGTTCCGGGCGAAGCCGAGATCCCGGGCCGGAGCGAGGTCATCAAGCTGTCTTCCAACGAGGGCGCGCTGGGCCCGAGCCCGGCGGCGATCCTCGCCTATCGCAAGGCGGCCGGGAAAATCCATCGCTACCCCGACGGTGCCGCCGTGGCCCTGCGCTCGGCGATCGCTGCACGCTTCGGGCTGGATGCCGATCGGATCGTCTGCGGCGCGGGTTCGGACGAACTGCTCCAGCTTCTGGCCCGCGCCTATGCCGGGCCGGGCGATGAGATCCTCACCCACGCTCATGCCTTCGTGATGTATCGCCTGATCGCCCGCTCAGTCGGCGCGCGCTGCGTCGAGGCGCCCGAGAGAGCGCTGACCGCCGACGTCGATGCGCTGCTCGCCCGCGCCGGACCCGACACGCGGATCGTCTATCTCGCCAACCCCAACAACCCGACGGGTACGTTCGTCGATGCCGACGGCCTGGCCCGGCTGCGCGCCGGCCTGCCCCCGCACACGCTGCTGGTGATCGATTCGGCCTATGCCGAATACGTCACCCGCAACGACTACGCCGCCGGCGAGGCGCTGGTCGATGCCGGGGAAAACGTGGTCATGACCCGGACGTTTTCCAAGATCTACGCCCTGGGAGGGGTGCGGCTGGGCTGGGCCTACTGTCCACCGGCCATCGCCGATGTGCTGAACCGGGTGCGCGGGCCGTTCAATGTGGCAAGCCCCGCCCAGGCCGCCGGCATCGCCGCCGTCGAAGACACCGGCTTCATCGCCAGATCGCGCGACCACAACGCGGCCTGGCTGCCTTGGATCACCGCGCGAGTCCGCGCCGCAGGGCTGGAGGTTGTGCCCAGTATCGCCCCCTG
>CAYFYS010000342.1:0-3311 GCA_964347365.1 uncultured Rhodospirillaceae bacterium
GTGGAGACCACCAACTTGCCGCTCGATGCCGGCCGCCGCCGCGCGCTGGTCGATGCCGCCTCCAGGATCGACCAGGACTGGATGGCCGATCTCCTGGTCCGGCTGGTCGAGATCCCCAGCCCGTTTGGCGAAGAGGCCGCGATCGCCGAAGCCCTGGTCGAGATCATGCACAGAGGCGGCCTGACGGCGGTCCTCCAGCGGCTGGACACAAGTTCGGCCAATGCGATCGGTACGCTGCAGGGCACCGGCGAGGGGCCGGAGCTGATGATCTTCGCCCCGCTCGACAGCCCGTTCACGGGTCGCGCCGAGGACGAGATCCCCTGGGTCGGCGACGTTCTGCCCGCGCACATGCGCGCCCGGGCGGTGCGCGGGCCGGGCACCGTTACCGGCCTCAGCGCCGACAACCCGAAGGCGCACATCGTCGCGGCGATCGCCGCGGCGCGCGCGGTGGCCGCATCCGGGATCGGGTTGACGGGCACGGTCCGGCTGTGCTTCGGCGCCGGCGGCGCGCCGGCCAACCCACGTCCGGGCGACTGTCGTGCCTCGGTCGGCCACGGCCGCGGCTGCCGGTTCATGCTCGAGCGCGGCGTGCGTGGCGATTTCGCGATCATCGCCAAGCCCGGCTACGCCGTCGCCTGGGAGGAGGTCGGGCTGTGCTGGTTCCGCGTGCGGGTGCGCGGCGTGCAGACCTATGTCGGGCGCAAGCATTTTCTGCAGTACCGCAACCCGATCGCCGATGCGGCAAAGGTGGTCACGCGGCTGGAGGCGTGGTTCGATGCCTACGCCGCGGCCCACACCGACGGGCTGGTCGCTCCGCAAGGTGCCGTCGGCGCGATCGCGGGGGGGTGGACCTACAAGCCGGCGATGGTGCCGGCGGCCTGCGATCTCTATGTCGATCTCAGGATCAGCCCGCGGACCAGCCCGATGGCAGCACGCCGCGCGCTGGAGGCGGAACTGGCCGCCGTCGCGGCGGATCATCCGGGGCTCCAGACCGCCTGCGAGATGATCCTGTCGATCCCCGGCGCCGGCACCGACCCGCGCAACTGGATCATCCAATCCTGCATCCGCGGTTTCGAGGACACCGAGGGTGCTGCGCACGCGCCCTACCTGCGGACCAGCGGCCAGACCGAGGCGGTGGTACTGCGCGCGGCCGGGATCCCCACCGCGCGCTTCGGGCTGCCCGCGGTCATGACCGTCTCGGCCGACCGGCCGCTTCACACGATGGGGGTGGCCGAACTCGCCGGCATGCAGCGCTATGTGCGCTGTCTGATCTATACGATCATCGACACCTGCACGCGCACCAGGGCGGAGGTCGGGCTGTGAGCACGGACAACGGGACGGCCGGAGACGGAGCCTGGCGGCGCTATGCCACCGCCGCTGCGGGTCTGGCCGAGTACTGGCACCCGGCGATGGCCTCGTCCAGGCTCCGCTCCAGGCCGATGCGCTGGCGGCTGCTCGGCAAGGATCTGGTGTTCGTCCGCCATGCCGGGCGCGCCTACGCCCTGGACGACCGCTGCCCCCACCGTCACATCCCCTTGTCGGCCGGACGCTGCGAGTTCGTCGGCACGATAAGCTGCGCCTATCACGGCTGGACGTTCGACCTCGCCGACGGCCGGCTGGTCGCTGCGCTGACCGACGGACCCGACTCCCCGGTCACCGGCAAGGCGCGTGTCAGGACCTTTCCGGTCGCGGAGCGCTGCGGCATGGTCTGGGTGTGGATGGGAGAGGGCGATCCTGTGGCGATCGAGGACGACCTGCCCGAAGAACTGCTTCGGCCCGACGCGCGGATCTTCGCTCTGCAGCGCCACGCCAGGGGCGATTGGCGCCACGCCGCCGAGAACGGGTTCGACGAGGCCCACGGCAAGATGCTGCACCGGACCTCCTACTGGGTGTTTTTCCGCCGCATGGCGGGCTGGAACCGCACCGAGATCGTCCGGAGCGAGGACGGCGCGTGGCTCAGCCGCCACCAGCATTCCGTCCACGCCGATGACCACTATCCCGGGCTGGGCCGCTGGCCGCGCTACAATTTCTGGCAGCGCCGTCGCAAGCGCATCGCTCAGGGTTCGAACGAGCACGCGGTCTCGATCCGGCTGCCGGCCGTCCTGCGGGTGCGCCAGCCCGGTCGCGCCGGCTGGACCCATTACGAGTGGTACACGCCCTCCGAGCCCGGGCGCTATCACTATCTCGTCTTCGCCGTGGCCTGGCTGCGCGGTTGGCGCCGGCTGGCCTGGTGGCTGCGCTACTGGACCTACATCCTGTGGGTCCACCATTACAACTTCAACAACCAGGACCTGTCCGTGGTTCCGTTTATGGGCGACAGCCAGCCCGCGGCGCTCTTCCGCCCCGATGCGTCGATCGCCGCCTGGCGGCGCCTGGTCGAGGACGAGGCACGCACGCCCCGACCGCGCGCGGCCGCCCGTCGGGACGCAGCGGAATAGCCCTGCCCGGTCGGCTCACGGTCGCCTTCGGGTTTGACAATCGGGCGCGCAAGGTGGAATTTGGCGCCGATGAAACCTCAACAACCAGGCAGGGAGATGTCATGAGGTTCCGAATCGCATTGCTGGCCTCCGCGGCCATGCTGATCGCCCCCCAGGCGGTTGCGCAGGACACGGAAATCCGCATCGGCTACATCAACACCTTCTCGGGCGGCGCTGCGATCTACGGCAAGCACCAGAAGGACGGGCTCGAACTCGCGCTCGATCATCTCGGCCGCAAAATCGGCGGTCTGGACGTCAAGATGATCTATGGCGACGACCAGCGGAAGCCCGATGTCGGCCGCCAGCAGGCCGACAAGCTGCTCAAGAAGGACAAGGCCCACGTCATCGCCGGGATCACGTGGTCCAACGTGCTCGCAGCGGTGCAGCGCCGGGTGGTGCGCGCCAAGAAGATCCTCATCAGCACCAACGCCGGCTGGTCGGCGATGGCCGGCAAGAACTGCAGCCCCTATTTCTTCTCCACCTCGTGGAACAACGACCAGACGCCCGAGGCGATGGGCCAGTTGATGAACCAGGAGAACCTCGACAACGTCTTCATGATCTCGGCCAACTACCAGGCCGGCAAGGACATGCTGACCGGATTCGAGCGAACCTATAAGGGCAACGTCACCGGGCGGATCCTCTACCGGCTCGGCCAGCGCGATTACCAGGCCGAGATTTCGCAGCTCCGCGCAGTCAAGCCGACGGCGCTGTTCGGCTTCGTGCCCGGGCCGATGGGCATCGCCTTCATCAAGCAGTACCGGGCCGCCGGCCTGCACAAGACGATCCCGTTCTATTCGGTCTTCACGGTGGACTATCTGACGCTGAAGGGCCACG
>CAYFYS010000343.1:0-3307 GCA_964347365.1 uncultured Rhodospirillaceae bacterium
GCGGCCCCAGCGCAAATCGATCAGACGCGGCGCGTTGACACTGGCCCGGCCGACAGCATGGATCGTCGGGTAGTTGCGCCTGAGCAGCGTCCCGCCGGTGGTCACGGTGACCCGGGCGCCGTAGGCCGCGCCGGTCTCGCGGACCGCAGCGGCGAGCTCGGCCGGCCCCATGTCGTTGGTCGGGGTGTTGATCAGGTCCCGGACGGTGGTCGTCGCCTCGGCGGCGCGGATGACGTGGTCGCGGTCCGCACCCGGAGGCCATACCAGGGCAGGCGCGGGCCGTGTGGGCTTGGCCGCGTAGCGGTCGAAGCTGTAGCTGCCCAGCGCCCAGCCCAGCGCCGCACCGGTCGCATCGGCGCGCGCCAGGCGCGCATCGATGCGGTAGCTGCCCGGCGGCAGACACCCCGGGAGATCGGCATAGGCCCAGACGCGCTCATCGGACTCCAGCCCGACCAGCACGCGCGCCAGCGCGCCGTCGGGCCCGGCAACCAGGCTGGTCTCGCCCGCCGCGGCGGCAAACCCGGTGGAGTCCACCCAGGCCTTGAGAGCGTCCGGCTGCGCCGTGCGCCAGGCGTCGAACGCCCCCTCCTCGACCGGGATGACCGGGACGGTCGCGGCATCGGCCCGGGATTTGAAGACCGCGCGCACGTATCGCCCGTCGCGCACTAGTGCATCGGCGAATACGATGCCGGCAGCATGATCTTGTTGGCCTGGGTGAGAATCGGGTCGGGTCCGTCGCCCTTGGGCGGCCAGATCCCCTTGGCGAGGCATTCCTCGCGCACCGCGCGGCGGTGTTCGAGGCTCTCGTACGGCCAGATATGGACGAACTTGTTGAGCACGCCGCATTCGGTGATCATCGCAATCGCCAGCGGCGAGACTTTCGTCCGGGCCTCGATCGCCGGTTCCCAGCGCTTAACCACCTCCGCTGCGCCGTTGGCGTCCATCATGTATTCGCGCCATTCGTAGACCGGGCCGAGCTTGCCGGTCTTCATCTCCGGCGTGAACGGCAACGGGGTGAAGATCTCCGACTGCATCGTCTCCAGGACGTGGGAGACCTTGGGCGGCCAGTTGGGATCCTTCATCGATTCCGCCCGGACGCGTTCGCGCTCGCCCATATCCGCATAAGGCCAGATGTGGCAGACTTGGTTGAGCTCGCCGATCTCGGTGTAGAGCATGCCGACGATCTTCGAGAACGCGCTGCGGGTTCTGTAGCCGTCCTCGAACAGCTTGAGGAATTCCGGCACTTTCCCGCGGACGGTCCGGTAGGTCCTGGCTTCATAGATCATCGTTGCGTCCTTTCGGTTCGGATTCTCGGTGCGAATTCAAAGCAGGCTGTTGCCGCCGAACCGCTCGCGCCAGCGCGGCAGGACGGCCGGGTTGACGACGTGATCGGGGACCTCGCCGCGCAGCGCGGCGAACACGGCCCGCTCGACCCAGGGGACCGCGACATGCAGACCGGTCCCGTGATTGTTGGAGACCATGTGCGGCGACAGGATCACCTTCTCGCCCAGGCCGAGCAGCGGGGACTGGGGATCGGGCGGCTCCTCGGGCAAGACGTCGAGCGCGGCGCCGGCGATGCGGTCACGGCGGAGGGCGTCGAACAGGGCATCGGCATCGACGATCCGGCCGCGCGCGGTGTTGATCAGCACCGCACCGGGTTTCATCAGACCGAGCTCGCGCGCACCGATCAGGTTCCCGGTCTCGCGGGTCAGGTTGCAGTGCACGGTGACGACGTCGGAGACCGCGAGCAACGTGTCGAGATCGACCCGGCGGACGTTGTGATGGACCAGCCGCGCTTCGTCGATATAGGGGTCGCAAGCGATCAGCCCGACCCGCCAGGGGGCCAGAAGATCCGCCAGCCGCGCGCCGATCCGCCCCAGCCCGATGATACCCACCGTGATCCCCGCATAGCCGTCGATCTGGCGCGCACCCAGATAGGTCCCGCGAAGCGCGGGGTCGCGCCAGCCGCCGGCTTTCACTTGCCGGTCGCGCTCGCGCACCTTCTTCAAGAGCGCGAGCATGAATGCCATCGTCCCCTCGGCGACGCCACCCCAGTTGCTCTCCGTCGGGCTGTGCACGAGGCAGACCGCGCGCGCGGTCGCCGCATCGACATCGACGTTGTCGTAGCCGATGGTGTATTTGGCGATCATCCGCAGGTTCGGCGCGCTGTCGAGCGAACGCGCGGTGATCAGCTTGGCCCGGTTCGCCACGCCGATACCCGCGACCGTGGCCCGATCGAACACCAGCTCTTCGCTGTCGCCGCGGTGGTTCGCCGCCTGGTCCCAGGTTTCGCCCGGCATTTCCAACGCGATCCCGGCCGCCCGCATCCGATCATAGGATGCGCCGGTTGCATCGACCGCCTGATAGACCCTGACCAGCGGCTTGGCCACCACCGGTCGCCTCAGCCGGTGCCCGGCTGGTCGGAAACATGGGCGCAGACGATCCTCCAGCCTTCAGGCATGCGCATCCAGGTCTGGCTCTGCCGGCTGACCGTCGCCTCTCCGGCGCGGACCGCCTCGGTGTTGGCGGTCGCCACGTCGTGGCCGAACGTGGTGATGACGGTGTTCCGCAGGGTACGGTCCACCCCCGCGATGTCGCGGGCACGTCTGAATCCGTCGATCGCGGCATGGCCCAGCAGCGTCCCGTTGGGTCCGTAGCGCAGCGTCAGCTCGCTGTCCCAGAACAGCTCGGCCAGCGTGTCCACATCGTTGATCGCCAGCGCTGCCTCGTAGCGTTCGAACGCCGCCCGCGCTTGGGCGAGGACTTCGGGGATGTTGATCGCGGGGCTGCTCATCGCTCCCAGGCTCCGCCGTGCTCCACCGGTCGCGCAGAATGTCGCGATCGGCCGGTCGGTTCAACCGCCCCACCTTGCCAGAGTGAATCCACAGCGTCATTGTCGGCACCGGAACGGCGGGAAGGGCGCAGGCGTTGGAAGAGCAATCGTTGCGGGGGTTCCTCGCGCTGGTCGCGCGAAACGCCCCCGATGAGCTGTTGCGGGTAAGCGAGCCGGTCAGCCGCGATCTCGATATCACCGCGGCGGTCTTCGAACTCGAACGGTCCGGGCGAAGCCCGGTGGTCGTCTTCGAGCATGTCGAGGGCTTCGACATGCCGGTCATCACCAACGCCGCAGGCAGCCGGCGGCTGCTGGCGCTGGCGCTCGGCGTCGCACCGGACGCACTGCCGAGCGCGTTTCGCGAGCGCTGCCAGAACTACACCCCGGTCGAGACCGTCGCCGATGCGCCCTGGCAGGACGTGGTCCTGGAGGGCGAGGACGTCGATCTGACCCGGCTGCCCGTCCCGCTCCATT
>CAYFYS010000344.1:0-3307 GCA_964347365.1 uncultured Rhodospirillaceae bacterium
GCGATCATCACCGAATGGAACGAGTTCCGCGCGCTCGACCTGCGGCGTGCCAAGAGCCTGCTGAAATCCCCCGTCATGGTCGATTTGCGCAACATCTACCGCCTCGAGGAAGTGCGGGCGCCGGGTTTCGACTATCACAGCATCGGGCGCGCGACGGTCAAGGGAGCCGCATGACCATGGCCGCGATCGCGTCCGGGGCCAAACCGCTGGATCCGACGATATTGCGGGCCTACGACATCCGGGGCGTTGTCGGTCGAACCCTTCGGGTCGAAGACGCGCGCGCGATCGGCCGGGCGTTCGGCACCTGGATCGGTCGGCGCGGCGGACGCCGGATCTGCGTGGGCTTCGACGGCAGGCTGTCCTCGCCCGAACTGGAGGCAGCGCTGGTCGAAGGGCTGATATGCGCCGGCGCCCAGGTGATCCGCGTCGGGCTCGGGCCGACGCCGATGCTCTACTTTGCGGTCAACGAACTGTCGGCCGATGCCGGGGTGATGGTGTCCGGATCGCACAACCCGCCGGAATATAACGGCTTCAAACTCACCACCGGCGACGGACCCTTCTTCGGTGCGGACATATTGGCGCTGGGGCGGATGATCGCCGAGGGCGCGTTCGCGTCCGGCCGGGGCGGCTGCGAGGACACCCCGGTGCTGGAAGCCTATGTCGACCGGCTGGTCGAAGGCTTCGACGGCGACCGCCCGCTCAGGGTCGCCTGGGATGCCGGCAACGGTGCCGCCGGCGCGGCGATGGCGATGCTGTGCGCCCGGCTGCCGGGCGAACATATCCTGCTGAACGAGAGCATCGACGGGACGTTCCCGGCCCATCATCCCGACCCGACGATCCCCGAAAACCTGACGCAGCTCCAGGAGACGGTGAAAGCGCAGTCCTGCGAGATCGGCATCGCCTTCGACGGCGATGGCGACCGCATCGGGGTCATCGATGCGACGGGACGGATCCTGTGGGGCGATCAGCTGCTGGCCCTGCTCGCCCGCGACGTGCTGGCGAACCACCCCGGCGCACGGATCATCGCCGACGTCAAGGCGAGCCAGACCCTGTTCGACGAGATCGAACGGCTCGGCGGCCGGCCGCTGATGTGGCGGTCGGGGCATTCGCTGATCAAGGCCAAGATGGCCGAGATCGGCGCCCCGCTGGCCGGCGAGATGAGCGGTCACATCTTTATCGCCGACCGCTATTACGGCTACGACGACGCGCTCTACGCCGCGGTCCGCATCCTCGGTCATGTCTCCCGCGGCGCGGAGACGCTGCGCGAGATCCGCGACCGGATGCCGACGCCGGTCAACACGCCGGAGCTTCGCTTCCCATGCGCGGACACGCGCAAGTTCCATGTCATCGACGAGGTCCGCGACCGTCTCGTGTCCGCCGGCGCGGACATCAACGACATCGACGGCGTGCGGGTGCGCACCGCCGACGGCTGGTGGCTGCTGCGCGCATCCAACACCCAGGATGCGCTGGTCGCGCGCTGCGAGGCCGGTGACCGGGCCGGCCTCGAACGGCTCAAGGCGACGCTGCGTGCACAGGTCCGGCTGTCGGGCCTGGAGGCCCCGGACATCTGAAAACCCGGCCGGAAGGAAACCCGACCATCGGCTCGCGGGCACGCTCGGCCCGGCGGCCGAGGCGATGTCTGATCGCCTGGCGCAGGGCTTGTCCGGCGGCACGGCGCCGCTGAGCCGGCCGCACCCGCCGGACGATGCGTTACTTCTTCTACGGGACGCTGCTGGACGCCGACGTGCGGTCGTGGATCCTGGGCGCCTGGATCGAACGCCGGACGCTGCTGCCGGCGGTCCTGCCGCAACATCGCCGGGTGGCGTTGCGTGCGCGCACCTACCCGGTGGTCGTTCCCGCCCGCGGCCACGACGTGCCGGGGCTTCTGGCACCGGGACTCGACCGGCGCGCCGCGGCTAATCTGGCCGCCTTCGAAAGCGACGAATACGTCGCAGCGGAGCGACCGGTACGGCTGGCCGACGGCGTGGTGTTCGGCGCCCGGGTCTTCGTCGCCAGCCGACGCGCCCGGCCGACCGGGTACGATTGGGACGTGGACACTTGGCAACGCCTGCACAAGGCGGACTTCGCCCGCAGGCACAAGGCGCCGTTCGCCACCGGCCTGCGCCGATAATGCCCCGGCCCGCGGCGGGCAAAAAGCAGCCGCCCCGAGGGGCGGCTGAATTGTAGGGAGGAAACGTCCAAGACTGCAGAGCGCATGGCATTCCCTTGGACAACGAAACACCACGCGGCGATGCGGAAAATAGTCCCGGCTTCCGGCGGGTCAACAGCCAATGCCGCAGGCCCGGCATGTCGGTCAATTTGTCGCGGCGTGCCGACACGCGACCCACTGGCCCGATCGCAACACGAAGGAAGGTTCCGAATGTCGACACTGGTGCCGCCGCACGGCGCGGAGTCCCTGAAGCCCCTGCTGCTGCCGGAAGCCGAACGGGCGCGGGAGACCGAACGGGCGCGGCATCTGAAGACCGTGCCGCTTTCCAGTCGCGAGGTCTCCGATCTGTTCATGCTCGGCATGGGCGCCTATACGCCGCTTGCCGGGTTCATGGGCGAGGCGGACTGGCGCGGCTGCTGCGAGCACATGACGCTGGCCGACGGCGTCTTCTGGCCCATCCCGATCACCCTGTCATGCGACGAAGACCGCGCCGAGGAGATCGCGACCGACGAGGAAGTAGCGCTCGCCGACGGCCAGACGGGCACGCTTCTCGGCATCCTGACGGTCGCGGAGAAATACCTCATCGACCCTGATTTCGAATGCACGCGCGTTTTCCGCACGACCGATCCCGCCCATCCCGGTGTCGCAAAAGTCCTGAGCCAGGGTGCGGTCAATCTCGGCGGTCCGGTGCGCACGCTCACCGAAGGCCACTTCCCCGAAACCTATGCCGGGTTCTACCACCGCCCGGCCGAAACCCGTGCGATGTTCTTGGAAAAGGGCTGGTCCAGGGTCGCCGCCTTCCAGACCCGCAACCCGATGCACCGCAGCCACGAGCATCTGGCCAAGATCGCCATCGAGATCTGCGACGGGATACTGATTCACCAGGTATTGGGCGCGCTCAAGCCGGGCGACATTCCCGCCGATGTCCGGGTCCGGGCAATCGATGCGCTCGTGCGCGCGTATTTCGTACCGGGCACGGTCCTGCAGGCCGGCTATCCGATCGAGATGCGTTACGCCGGGCCGCGTGAAGCGTTGCTGCACGCCCTGCTGCGGCAGAATTTCGGCTGCTCGCACCTGGTGGTCGGACGGGACCACGCCGGCGTCGGCAGCTATTACGGACCGTTCGACGCCCACCGC
>CAYFYS010000345.1:0-3302 GCA_964347365.1 uncultured Rhodospirillaceae bacterium
CGCCACGGCCGCAGTTGACGAAATATCCGTCCTCGTCCTGATAGTACATGTCGCCGGTGTTGAGCCATTCGCCGAGCATGGTCTCGGCGGTCTTCTCCGGGTTGTTCCAATAGTACTTGGCCGCCGATTCCCCCTTGACGTGGACGAGTCCGATCTCGCCGGGCGGCACCGCATCGCCGTTCTCATCGACGATCCTGACCTCGTATCCCGGGACCACGCGGCCCGAGGTCCCGCGCTTGTGGTCGTCCTCGGTGTTGGAGATGAAGATATGGAGCATTTCCGTCGATCCCAGCCCGTCGAGGATCAGCGTGCCGGTGCGCTCGGTCCAGCGCCGCAGCACGTCGGCGGGCAGCGCCTCGCCGGCGGAGATGCAGATGCGCAGCGAGGACAGGTCGGGGCGTGCGGTCTCCATCGCCCGAAGCTGCTGGGCATAAAGCGTGGGCACGCCGTAGAAGACCGTGGGCCGGAACGCCCCGATGATGTCGAAAGTCATCTCCGGGGAGACCCGCCGGTCGCTCAACACCGTCGTCGCGCCCGCCCAAAGCGGGAAGGTCATCGCATTGCCGAAGCCGTAGGAGTGGAAGAGCTTGCTGACCGAAAAGACGGTGTCGTCCTCGCGCAGCCCGGTGGCGGCGACCGCATAGCGCTCAGATGTGCACACCATGTCGCGATGGGCGTGAACGCCGCCCTTGGGGTTGCCGGTCGAGCCCGAGGAGTAGAGCCAAAAACAATCGTCGTCGGGCGCGCACCGCGCCGGCGCGAAATCGGGGGTGGCCTGCGCCATCAGCGCGGCCAATCCGCCCGCGCCCTCGATCGCCAGGACGTGCCGGGGCGCATGGCCCGCCTCCGCCAGCGCCGCTTCGAGGGTCTCGGCGAACTCCGGGCTATAGACCAGCGCCGCGCATTGCGAATCCTCGATCAGGAACCGGTAGTCGGCCGCGCGCAGAAGCGTGTTGACCAGAACCGGAATGGCGCCCGCCTTGACCGCGCCGAAAACCAGACCCCCGCACGCCGGGCAGTCCTTGACCACCATCAGCACCCGCGCGCCCGCCGGGACTCCCAGCGTCCCGCGCGCGTTGCCGCACCTGTTCACCCGTTCGGCAAGTTCGCCATAGGTGAGGGTTTCGTCCACCGTCCGGATGGCGGGCTTCTCAGCGCGGCCTTCGCGCGGATGGCGGTCGATGAACGCAACCGCTGCGTTGAAGACCGGCGCAAGGCGCAACGCGGCAGGGCACACCGACTTGTCGACGATTACGGTGTGGTCTTCCATCGCGATCTCCCGCCACTCCACAGCGCATCCGGCCAACCCTTTGGATATCCTGTCGCGTCGGGAGGCGGCGGGCAAGACGGCCCGCCGCCTTGACGGCCGATTGAAAAACAGGGTCTTTTGTCCCCGGCGGCACGGGATCGTCCGCCGCCCTGGGATCGCCGGGCACGAAGCGGATCGGGCGTGCGCCTCCGCCCCGGGGGCGGTCCCGGTGGCCGGTCGCGGACGGAAAGGATGCGATGACCCAACGGAGCGAAGCGCCGAAATTCGTCGGCCAGGCGCTGGAGCGCATCGAGGATGCGGTCCTCCTGACCGGCCGGGCGATGTTCTCCGATCATTTGCCGACCCGGACGGGGACGCTGTGTGCGGCGATCCTGCGTTCGCCGCACGCGCATGCGGAGATCGTCTCGCTCGACGTCACCGCGGCGAAGGCGCAGCCTGGCGTTGCCGCCGTCCTGACCGGGGACGAACTGAAGGAAATCTCCGATCCGTTTCTGATCGTGCTCAGGCAGCCGATGCTGCAATGGGCGCTTGCCGTTGGCAAGGTCCGCTATGTCGGCGAGCCGGTGGCCCTGGTGCTGGCCAACGACCGCTACAGGGCCGAAGACGCGCTCGCTCATATCGCGGTCGTCTACCGCCCGCTCGCGCCGGCCGTGGACGCCGAGGAGGCGGCCCGGGAGGGTGCTCCGCTGGTGCACGAGGAGGTCGGCAGCAATGTCGTGTCCACGCGCGACTTCGTCTATGGCGAGCCCGACAAGGCCTTTGCCGAGGCCGACCGCACGGTCTCGCTGAAGATTTCGTACCCGCGCAACTCGCAGACGCCGCTGGAGGGCTACGTCGTCACCGCCGATTACGATCCGGCGAGCGAGTCCTACGACGTGGCGTCCAATTTCCAGGGCCCCTATACGACGCACACCGTCATCTCGAAGGCGCTCCGGGTCTCCAGTTCCAAGCTCAGGATGCGTACACCCGGCTTCTCCGGCGGCGGGTTCGGGGTCAAGGTCCAGATCTTCCCCTATGTCGTCCTGATGGGCCTGGCGTCCAAGCTCGCCGGACGGCCGGTCAAATGGGTCGAGGACAGGCTGGAGCATCTGAGCGCGGCGAGCGCGGCACCCAACCGGGTGATCGAGATCGCGGCCGCGGTCAGGAACGACGGCGAGATCACCGCGCTCCGCTTCGATCAGCTCGACGACTACGGCGCCTTCCTGCGCGCCCCGATGCCGGGGCCGCTCTATCGCATGCACGGCGTGCTGACCGGGGCTTACGACATCAAGAACCTCGCGGTCACCAACCGCGTGGTGATGACCAACAAGTGCCCGTCGGCGATGGTCCGCGGCTTTGGCGGGCCGCAGATGTACTACGCCATCGAGCGGCTGGTGCAGCGCGTTGCGGTCGAACTCGGGCGCGATCCGCTGGAGGTGATCCGCCGCAACCTGATCCCGGCCGGGGTCTTTCCCTACCGTGCGGCCGCCGGGGCGCTGCTCGATTCGGGTGATTACCCCCGGGCCGTGGAGATCGGCGTCGCGCAGGGCGGGCTGGAGGCGCTCAAGCGCCGGCGCGAGGACGCCCGCAGGGCGGGCCGGCTGTACGGTATCGGCTATGCCGCGATCGTCGAGCCCGCCCAGTCCAACATGGGCTATCTCAGCAATATCCTGCCGCGCGAGGAGCGCCGCCGGAACCCCAAGGGCGGCGCGGTCTCCAACGCGACGGTCAACGTCGATCCGCTGGGCACCGTCAACGTGACCGCGGATTCGATCCCCCAGGGCCAGGGGCACATGACGGTGCTCTCGCAGATCGTGGCTGACAATTTGGGGCTCGAGCCCGGCGATATCCACGTCAACCTCGAGCACGACACCGCCAAGGACGCCTGGTCGATCGCCACCGGCAACTACTCCTCGCGGTTTTCCTCCTCGACCGCCGTTGCCGCCGATATCGCGGCGAAGAAGGTGCGCGCCAAGCTCGCGCGGGTCGCAAGCCAGACGCTCAACGTATCGGCCGAGAGCCGCTACTTCGCCAACGGCAAGATCTTCGCTGC
>CAYFYS010000346.1:0-3287 GCA_964347365.1 uncultured Rhodospirillaceae bacterium
CGACCGCGACACGGAGCATCGGCCCCTCCCCCTCCCCGACGATGGCGCGCCCTCGCCGCGCGGCCGACTCGCTGCTCGCGATCACCGGATCCAGCGGTTCGATCCCCGCAGCACGCCCCTCTTCCATGGCGTTTATCTAGGCACCGGGCGGAAGCCGGTCAAGTCGGCCGCCCGGGCCCGCCGTCTGGTTTGCCCGATCCGGCCGGCCGGCGTAGGGTCCGTCCCATGACCACCGAGCCCGGTTTGGCGGCGTCCAGAGCGCTTGCCCGATACGCCAGCCATCCACACGACACCAGGGGCCGGCGGTACCGCGAGGAAGAAAGCGCGCTCCGGACGGTCTATCAGCGTGACCGCGACAGAATCGTCCATTCCACGGCTTTCCGCAGGCTGAAGTACAAGACCCAGGTCTTCGTCTATCACGAGGGCGATCATTACCGGACCCGGCTGACCCACAGTCTCGAGGTCGCCCAGATCTCCCGGTCGCTGGCCCGCGTGCTCGGTCTCGACGAGGATTTGAGCGAGGCGCTGGCGCTGGCCCACGATCTCGGCCACCCGCCGTTCGGCCATGCCGGTGAACAGGCGCTCGGCCAGGCGATGGCGCCCCACGGCGGCTTCGACCACAACGGCCAGACGCTGCGCATTCTGGCTTTTCTGGAGTCCCGTTACGCCGCGTTCGACGGGTTGAACCTGACCTGGGAGACCCTCGAAGGGGTGGCCAAGCACAACGGCCCGCTGCTCGGCGCCGGCCGTACGCTGACCGACCTGCCCTGGGAGGTGGCGGAGTACAACCGGTATCACGATCTCGAGCTTTCCACATGGCCGGGCGTGGAGGCGCAAACCGCCGCCCTCGCCGACGAGATCGCCTACAACGCCCACGATATCGATGACGGCCTGCGCGCCGGGTTATTCGATCCCGACGACCTGCATGCGGTGCCCCTGGTCGGGCCCATCGTCGATGAGGTCCGCCACAGATGCCCCGGGATCGCGCATCAACGCCTGGTCCACGAAACCGTCCGGCGGCTGATTGATCGCATGGTCGTCGATGTGGTCGCGGAGTCCCGCCGCCGCCTTGCCGCGCACGCACCGGACTGCGCGGATGCGGTCCGAGCCCTGGACGGGCCGGTCATCGCCTTCGCGCCGGAAATGGCCGAGGCCAACCTTCACTTGAAAACCTTCCTTCATGAGCGCATGTATCGCCATTCGAAAGTCGAACGGATGACGAGCAGGGCGCAGCTTGTGGTCGGCGATCTTTTTGCCGTTTTCTACGACCAGCCCGGCCACCTTCCTCCCGAATGGCGGCTTCGTGTCGAAGCGCCTTCGACCCGGCCCGGCCCGGCCCGGCTGATCGCCGATTACATCGCGGGGATGACGGACCGTTTCGCCCTGAACGAGCACCGCCGTCTGTTCGGCGTGCATGGCGGCGGTTAGATGGACGTTTTCAACACGTTCAGGGAAGCCATCGGCACGGAGATCGGAAAGTTGGGCGCGCCGCGTGATGCGGCGCGCTTCTCGGTCGAACCACCGCGCGATCCCGACCACGGCGAGATCTCGACCAATGCCGCGCTGGTCCACGCCAAGGCGCTCGGCCGCAAGCCGCGCGAGGTCTCCGAGGCGTTGAGGACGGCGCTGGCGGATCTGCCCGAGGTTCTCGAAGCGCGCGTGGCCGGGCCGGGGTTCGTCAATCTTCGGCTGCGTGCCGGGTTCTGGCGCGCGCGTCTGGGCGACATCCTGCGCGCCGGAACGTGCTACGGCGAGTCCCGGATCGGGCAGGGCCGGCGGGTCAACATCGAATATGTCTCGGCCAACCCGACGGGGCCGATGCATGTCGGCCACGGCCGCGGCGCGGTCGTCGGCGACGCTCTGGCGGCGCTGTTGGCAAAGGCGGGTTTCGCTGTTACCCGCGAATACTACGTCAACGACGCCGGTGCGCAGATTGACGCCCTGGCGCGATCCCTCCACCACCGCTATCGCGAGGCTGCCGGCGAGACCGCAGGGCCGCCTGCCGGGGGGCTCTACCCGGGCAGCTACCTGATCGAGGCCGCAAACGCCCTCTGGGAGCGCGACGGGGAACGCTGGCTGGGCGCCGCGGAATCCGATTGGCTGCCGGCGCTGCGCGCCTTCGCCGTCGATCGCATGATGGCGCTGATCAAGGACGATCTTGCCGCGCTCGGCATCGTTCACGACGTCTTCACTTCCGAGCGCGCCCTTGCCGCAGCGGGCGCGGTGGACGGGGCGCTGGGCGAGCTCCAGACGCGCGGCCTGATCCATGTCGGCGTCCTTGCGCCACCCAAGGGGAGGGCGCACGGGGGTTGGGAGCAGCGCCCGCAAACCCTGTTCCGGTCCACCGCCTTCGGGGACGACACGGACCGTGCTATCCGCAAGTCGGACGGCTCCTGGACCTATTTCGCAACCGACATCGCCTACCACAAGGACAAGATCGCGCGCGGCTACCCCGTTCTGATCGATGTCTGGGGGGCGGACCACAAGGGCTACGTCAAGCGCATGCAGGCGGCTGTAGAGGCGCTCGGCGACGGCGCCGCGCGGCTCGACGTGGTGATCTGCAATCTCGTCAACCTTTCCGAGGCGGGCGAGCCGGTCAAGATGTCCAAACGGGCCGGGACGTTCGTCACCCTTCGCGAGGTGATCGAACGTGTCGGCAAGGACGTCGTCCGGTTCATCATGCTGCCGCGAAGCAACGAGGCCGCGCTGGATTTCGATCTGGCGCGGGCCGTCGAGCAATCGAAGGACAACCCGGTCTTCTACGTCCAGTATGCCCATGCGCGCGCCTGTTCGGTGTTGCGCAACGCAGCCGAGATGTTCCCCGGGGCGGACCTGTCGGACGCGGCCCTGGCGGAGGCTGCGCTGGATGTTCTGGAGGACGCCGACGAGATGGCGCTCGTCAGGACCCTGGCCGGCTGGCCGCGGGCGGTCGAGACGGCCGCCGAAGCCTTCGCGCCGCACCGGATTGCGTATTTCCTGGCGGAGATCGCCGCGTCTTTCCATGAGTTGTGGAACAAGGGAAACTTGGACGGGCGGCGTCGATTCCTCCTCGCACGGGATCGCAGGCTGACCGAAGCGCGGTTGGCGCTGGTGCGTGCGACCGCGATCGTCATCGCTTCGGGCCTTGGGATCATGGGGGGGACCCCGGCCGAGGAGATGCGCTGATGTCGGGAGGTACCGATGCTGCGGCGGGCGCGGCCAGGATCGGTGGGCTCTTGCGCCCGACATGGCGGACGATCCGTCGCACACTGGCCTGCGGCGTCGCCGCCGTTGCGCTGTCCGCCCTC
>CAYFYS010000347.1:0-3262 GCA_964347365.1 uncultured Rhodospirillaceae bacterium
GATCGGGTCGTGCTGGTCCATAACGGCATCATCGAGAACTTCCAGGACCTGCGGCGGGAGCTGACCGAGGCGGGTTGCGACTTCGCCACCGATACTGACACCGAAGCCGTCGTGCATCTGGTCAGCCATCACCTGAGCCGGGGCATGACGCCACCTGAGGCGGTGGCCGAAGCACTGCGGCGGATCGAGGGCGCGTTCGCGCTCGCGATCCTGTTCGCCGGTCACGACGATCTGATGATCGGTGCGCGCCGCGGATCCCCGCTCGCCATCGGATACGGCAACGGCGAGATGTATCTGGGTTCGGACGCGCTCGCGTTGGCACCGCTGACCCGCCAGGTCTGCTATCTCGAGGAAGGCGACTGGGTCGAGGTCCGGCCCGACGGTGCGGTGATCCACGACCGCAGCGGCACCATCGTCGAGCGCGAGATCAAGCAGACCGCAACGTCCGGTGCCATGATCGGCAAGGGCAACTACCCCCATTTCATGCTCAAGGAGATCTATGAACAGCCGGCGGTGATCGGCGAGACGCTGCGCGCGGCGCTCGATTCGCGCAACCGCACCATCGCCCTGCCGGCGATGCCCTTCGCGCGCGAGCGCATCAGCAAGGTGACGATCGTCGCCTGCGGGACATCCTACCACGCCGGGCTGGTTGCCCGATACTGGCTGGAGCAGATTGCCAAGGTACCGGTCGAGGTCGACATCGCCTCGGAGTTCCGCTATCGCGGGGCGCGGATGCCCCCGGACGGGATGGCGCTGTTCGTCTCCCAGTCAGGCGAGACGGCGGACACCCTGGCGGCGTTGCGCCACGCGCGCGCGCAGGAACAGCACATCGTGTCGATCGTCAACGTCGCGGAGAGTTCGATCGCCCGCGAATCCGACGTCGTGCTGCGTACCCGGGCCGGACCCGAGATTGGCGTCGCCTCGACCAAGGCCTTCACCAGCCAGCTTACCACGCTGGCTTGCCTGGCGATCGGCATGGCCGCTGGACGCAGGACCATCGACAGCGCGCAGGAGGCCCGGCTGTGCCACGCGCTGACGGAGGTTCCCACGCGCGCCAAGGAGGTGCTCTTCCACGACGAGCGCATCGCCGATCTGGCCCGCGGCCTGGTCGAAACGCGTGGTGTCCTGTTCCTCGGGCGGGGCACCGGCTATCCGATCGCTCTGGAAGGCGCGCTCAAGCTCAAGGAGATCAGCTACATCCACGCCGAGGGCTACGCCGCCGGCGAAATGAAGCACGGTCCGATCGCGCTGATCGACGAGCATGTCCCGGTGATCGTGATCGCGCCGTCCGATGCGCTGTTCGACAAGACGGCATCGAACATGCAGGAGGTTCTCGCGCGGGGCGGCCGGGTGATCTTCCTGTCCGACGGGACGGGCGTGGCGCGGCTCGGCGCGATGGCTGCGACCGCGATCGAACTGCCCCGGATCGACCCGTTCGTTGCGCCGCTCCTCTACACCATCCCGATCCAGCTGCTCGCCTATCACGTCGCGGTCCTCAAGGGCACCGATGTCGACCAGCCGCGCAACCTCGCCAAATCGGTAACGGTGGAGTAGCCGGCGCGGGGCTATCCCTGCGATCCCGCCCGCACATCGAAGGCGGCTTCCCAGGCCGCGAGCAACGAATCCGACGGGCCGGTCCGGCGGCGTTGGCGCAGGGCGACTTGTCGCGCGGCGCGGGCGAGCGCGCTGCCGGGCACCGCCAGGGCGTGCGGCGTGACCCCCGCATCCAGGGCTTGGACAACCCGCCGCTTCTCGGCCACGTAATCGGGATCGCCCCAGGCTGCGAGACAGGGCAGGAACGCATCCAGCAGCGCACGGTCGAACGGTTGCGGGCAGCCCCTTGCGTCGACCAGCGGGTTGGCGGGGTGAAGGCCGAGACAGGGCAGAAACCCCGTCGGGACCGGGATCGCGGCCTCATGGGTCCGACCGGTCCTCAGCAGATCGGGCAGGAGGTGGGTGTGCGGCCCCTCGGGCGTGACCGTCCGTCCGATCGGCTGGAAGACCTCCACGCGCGCCATCGCCGAGACGACGACGCGGTGCGGATCGGCCTCCAGGATCGCACCCATGGCGGGGTTGCGGGGATCGTGCACGGACTGGCCGAGGCCTGCGCGCAAGGCCTCGATCAACGCCGCATCGGCGGTCCGCACACAGAAATCGACGTTGGCCGTGCCGAGCCCTACATCGAACAGAATCGCCCGGCGGTCGCGCGCGCGCACCGCGCCGGTGTCCGGGCCGATTTCCGTCAGGACCACGCGCCCGGCGCCACGCGCGCGCGCATCCGGCAGGCAGAAGACCACCCCGTGCCGCCACCCCCGACGGGTCCTGCCGGGGATCTCGTAGGCGCACGGGATCACCTCGGCACAGGCGCGAATCGACACCGCGCCGCGCCCGGTGGCGATGCGCAGACGCGCCCGGTCGTCGTGCGCCAGCGCTTCGTCGGCATCGCGGTGGAACTCGGCAAGGGCGCCCAGAGCGCCCACGCTGAAGCTGCTGGCCGGATCGCCGAGATGGCGGGCCAGGACCTGTTCGACCTCCAAGCCGTGCGGCACGCCGGGGTGTCCTCGTTGCGGGGCGGATGGTTTCCGGCGCCATCTCGCCAGGCAGAAGCTAGCCGCCCGACCGGCGGATGAAAACCGCCCTGACATCGTCCGCCCCGGTGACCGGCGCCGCACGGCCGGGTGTGCTACGGCCCGGCCGGGGACCTGGGCACGACCGCACGCGCGTAGGGGATCACATAGTCCAGCCCTGCGATCGAGCCGTGATGGGCGGCGATACCGTAGCACGTGGCCAGCCTGTCAGGCGTGAGCACGGCCGCTGCCGGACCATCGGCGGCGATCGTCCGATCATGCAGCAGCGCCAGGCGCGCGCAGGAACGCGCCGCGAGCGTCAGATCGTGCACGACCACGACGACGGAACGGCGCGCAGCCGCAAGCCGGGCGAGGAGCGCCATCACGTCGAGCTGATGGGCGGGATCGAGCCCCGCCGTCGGCTCGTCGGCCAGCAGCAGGTGCGGCTCCCCGGCGAGCGCCCGGGCGAGCAGGACCCGGGCGCACTCGCCCGCCGATAGCGCCGTCGCCGGACGGTCGGCGAAGTCGGCGACCGCGCAATCGGCCATCGCGCGCTCGACCGCCTCGCGATCGGCCCGCCGCGGCCCGCGCCGCGGCCCGCGCCACGGTCCGCGATGGGGCAGCCGGCCCATCGCGACCACGGTGCGGACATCGACCAGCCATTGCGGCCCCGCCCCGAGTCCGAGATAGGCGAA
>CAYFYS010000348.1:0-3250 GCA_964347365.1 uncultured Rhodospirillaceae bacterium
GGCGCGGCGGCGCTGACCGGCGCGCTGGTGGGCGCCCTGGACGACCGCACCCACGCGCCGATGGTCGCTGCGATCGCCGTCGCCGCCGTGGCGGGGGCCGCCGCCTACGGCGCGGTGCGGATCTCCCGGACACGCCGTGGCGGGGTCCATTGACAACCCGGCGGCCATGGGGAATCATCCCGGCCGGGACGGATCCGGGACGGATACCTGGACACAGGGGAGGGATACCGAATGAAGCGTTTGCGCATCGTCGCCGCGATCGCGGCCGGGGCCGTGTGTGCCGCCACCGTCGCCGCGGCGGAGGTCAACCTCAAGGCCGGCTACTTCATCAGCAACAAGAAATCGCTGACCCGGCAGGCCTTTGACCAGTTCGTCGCCAAAGTCAATGCCGACGGCAAGGGGCTGGTGCAGATCCCGCACGTCGTCGGCAACGAGGCGATCCCCTCGCGTCAGCTCGGCAATGCGGTCAAGAGCGGGCTGCTCGACCTGGCCGGCACGCCGCCGGCCTACATGGCCAATCTGGTCAAGCTCGCCACCGGGTTCACGCCCACCACCAAGCCGGCGGCGGTGATGCGCGAGAACGGCGCCTGGGACATCTTCAAGGACCTGTTCGCCAGGCAGGCCAACATGCATCTGCTGTCGATGTATGGCGGGGACATCGTCTTCCACATCTACAGCAACGCGGAGATCCGCTCGCTGGCCGACTTCAAGGGCCTGAAGATGCGCACCTCCAACACCTACAAGGCGTTCTTCGATGCGCTCGGCGCGCGGACCCTCAACATGCCGCGGCGCGAGATCTTCACCGCCATGGAGCGCGGCGCGGTCGATGCCTACGCCAACCTGGACTCCGAGGTCATGTCGCAGGGCTGGTTCGAGGTCTCGAAATACAAGCTCGTGCCCGGCTTCTACCACCCGATCATCATCGTCGGGGTCAACATGAACAGGTGGAAGAAGCTGGATTCCGGGCAGCAGGACGTGCTGACCGCAGCCGGCCTCCATCTCGAGACCGAACTGTCTGCGGACCTCGGCCGGAAGGACCGCGCGATCGGCCAGCAGCTCGTCACCGAGAAGGGCATGACGCTGCTCAAGCTGTCGGAGGCCGATTCCGAGAAGTTCCTCGATCTCGCCTACACCGCCCAGTGGGATGTCGTGGAGAAGCGCGATCCCGTGATCGGCAAGAAGCTGCGGGCGCTGATCGGCAAGTAGCCGCAACGTTCCGGTCACCCGGGCCGGGCGCGCCCGGCCCGGACAGGGACGCAGCCAGTTGATGTGGAAACCCGGGGGGGCGTTCGACCGCCTGCTCGCCCTGACCGGCGTCGTGCCGGGGGTGATCGTGGCCGCGCTTGCCGTCGGCGTGGCCGCGGAGGTGCTCGCGCGGAACCTGGGGCTGAGCGGGTTCTACTGGATGCTGGAGGCCGTCGAGTACGGGCTCCTGACGCTTACGATGGTCGGCGCGGCCTACATTCTGAGTATCGGCCGCCACGTCACGGTCGATCTCGTGCTCAGCATCCTGCCGCCGGCGGCGCGGCGGTGTTTCCGCATCGCCATCAACGCGGTCATCGTCGCCGTGGCGGCGGTCGTCCTCTATTACGGGCTGGTCACCACCCACCTCGCCTATGTCGAGGATTCCACGCTCTACAAATCCTTCGACATCAAGGAGTGGATCCCCATGGCGGTGGTGCCCGGCGGCATGGCGCTGTTCCTGATCGAGGCGGCCCGCCAGCTCGTGCGCGCCTTCGATCCGGGCCCGGAGGGCGATGTCGCCGCGCGCGGCGAGCGGCCGGAGGCGTTCTGAGCGATGGAGTGGTACTGGGCGCTGGCTTTCCTGCTCGGCATGGTCATGGTGCCGATGTTTCTCGGGGTGCCGGTGGCGATCGCCTTCTTCGGCGCCAACATCGTGGGCGCGCTCACCTTCCTCGGCGGCGAGGCCGGGCTGATCCAGCTCGAGCGCAATGTCGTGGACGGGCTGGTGCGCTTTGCGCTGGCGCCGGTGGCGATGTTCATCCTGATGGGCGAGATCCTCTTCCGTACCGGCGTGGCGATCCGCGCGATCGATGCGATCGATGCGCTGATCGCCCGCGTGCCGGGGCGCCTGTCGCTGGTGGCGGTCGCCGGCGGGACGGTGTTCTCGACCCTGTCGGGATCGAGCATGGCCAACACCGCGCTGCTCGGCACCACCCTGATGCCCGAGATGCAGCGCCGCGGCTATCACCGTTCGATGGCCATGGGGCCGATCCTCGGCACCGGCGGCATCGCCATGCTGATCCCGCCTTCGAGCCTTGCCGTGCTGCTCGGCAGCCTGTCGGGCATCTCGATTGCGGCCATCCTGATCGCCGGGGCGATTCCCGGGCTGATCATGGCCACGGTTCACTTCTCCTACGTCATGGTGCGGTGTGCGCTCAACCCCGCGCTCGCGCCGCGCTACGACATGCCGGTGACGCGCCTGCGGCAGCGGCTGCTCCCGGTGCTGATCTACGTCGTGCCGCTGCTCAGCCTGTTCGCCGTCGTCGTCGGCAGCATCCTGGTCGGTTTTGCCACCCCGACCGAATCGGCGTCTCTGGGCGCGATCGGGGCGGTGGTCGCAGCGGCATGCTACCGCGCGCTGAGCTGGCGCAGCCTGTGGACCGCGATCGTGGAGACCGGCAAGCTTGCGGTGATGATCTATTTCATCATCGCCGCCTCGCTGACGTTCTCGCAGATCCTGTCGTTTTCCGGCGCGACCACGGGGCTGCTGTCGCTGATGCAGCAGATCGACCCGACGCCGGTTGCGCTCCTGGTGGCGATGATGCTGCTGATGCTGGTCATGGGCTGCTTTATGGACCCGGTGAGCATCATGCTGATCACGCTGCCGTTCTTCATCCCGCTGGCCGAGCTGATCCGTATCGACCTGATCTGGTTCGGGGTTCTGATGCTGCTCGCGCTGGAGATCGGCCAGACCACGCCGCCCTTCGGGATGCTGCTGTTCGTCATGCGCGGCGTGGCGCCGGCCGAAACCACGATGCGCGACATCTACGCGGCCGTCGCGCCCTTCGTCCTCCTGGAGATCGGCATCCTCGCCTTTCTGATCGCCGTGCCCGGCGCGGTCACCTGGCTGCCCGCCCTGATGGCCGGCTAGGCGCGCCTGCCGCCCGCCCGGCGACGGCGAGGTCGCACCGGGCGGGGTCGGCGGGGCGGCTTCAGTCCTGCGCGCGGCGGAAAACGGCCACGTATTTCGGATTGACCACGTAGCGGGTCGGATCCTCGCGCTTGA
>CAYFYS010000349.1:0-3245 GCA_964347365.1 uncultured Rhodospirillaceae bacterium
GCTCGGGGCTTGTGACCACGCCGCTGCGCGAACGGTTCGGCATCCCGCTGCGGCTGGAGTTCTACACCGTTGCGGAGCTGGGCGTGATCCTCGCCCGCGCGGCCGGGCTGCTGGACGTCGCCCTGACGGACGATGGCGCAGCGGAGATCGCCAGACGGTCACGCGGTACGCCGCGGATCGCCGGACGCCTCCTGCGCCGGCTGCGCGATTTCGCCGCCATCGAGGGCGCACGGCGGATCGACGCGGCGGTGGCCGACGAAGGGCTGCACCGGCTGGAGGTCGACCGGGTCGGACTGGATGCGATGGACCGGCGCTACCTTGCGACCATTGCCGATCACTATGGCGGTGGACCGGTCGGCGCCGACACGCTGGCCGCGGCTCTGTCCGAACAGCGCGATGCGATCGAGGAGGTCATCGAGCCTTTCCTCGTCCAGAACGGGCTGGTCAGACGCACATCGCGCGGGCGGGTTCTGGGCGATGCCGGCTGGCGCCATCTGGGCCGCGCCGTGCCTGCGCGCGTGGACGGCCAGCGCGACCTGCTGCATGACGTGGAGGCGGTCGATGACGCCTGAACCCGGCCGGGTCGTGGGCGCCCGGCCGGTTCGTGGCCCGCGGCCGGGTGGCGCGCCCGCCCGCCGGACCCCGGACACCGCGCCTGCCCGCAAACAGCGAGCCTGATCATGCAGCCCCTCCAGTCCGACAGCCTTGCAGGATCGGCCGCAGCCGATCTCTCGATCTGGGGGTTGTTCCTCCAGGCCGACGTCATCGTCCAGGCCGTCATGCTGCTCCTGATCCTGGCCTCGTTCTGGTGCTGGGCGATCATCTTCGAAAAAACCATCAGAATGCGCCGGCTCGACCGCCAGGCTGCCCGCTTCGAGGAGAGCTTCTGGTCGGGCGACTCGCTGGAGGAGCTCTATCAGCGGATCGGCCAGCGGCCCGAAGATCCGATGGCCGCGATCTTCGTTGCCGCGATCCGGGAATGGCGCAGATCGGATGCGCGCGGGGCGGCGGGCGAGGATTCGCGCCTGACGCTGAACGGGCGGATCGACCGGGTGATGGACGTCACGCTGGGGCGCGAGCTCGACCACCTGGAGCGCCATATGAGCTTCCTCGCCTCGGTCGGCGCGACGGCGCCGTTTATCGGCCTGTTCGGGACCGTGTGGGGCATCATGAACAGTTTCCAGGCCATCGCCCTGACCAAGAACACCTCCCTTGCGGTGGTCGCGCCGGGGATCGCCGAGGCGCTGTTTGCCACCGCGCTCGGGCTGGTCGCGGCCATCCCGGCTGTGGTCGCCTACAACAAGCTGTCCAACGACATCGGCCGTTATGCCGGGCGACTGGAAGCTTTTGCCGGCGAGTTCGGCACCATCTTGTCGCGCCAGGCGGACGCGAAGGGCTGAACGGTGGCGGCGCGACTGGATAGTGGCGGCGATGGCAAGGCGCGGGGGCGCACCCGGCGCTACCGGCCGATGAGCGAGATCAATGTCACCCCGATGGTCGATGTGATGCTGGTCCTGCTGGTGGTGTTCATGATCACCGCCCCGCTGCTGACGGTGGGCGTGCCGGTCGATCTGCCCCAGACCGCTTCCTCGCGCATTGTCGGCCAGGACGAGCCGCTGGTGATCACCGTGCGCGCCGACGGCAAGGTCTACATTCAGGATTCGGAGATCGACATGTCGCGGCTGATCGCCCGGCTCGACGCGATCACCGAAAACCGCAAGCAGACACGCATTTTCGTGCGCGGCGACAAGGCGATCGCCTATGGCCGGGTCATGGAGGTGATGGGCTCGGTCAACCTGGCCGGGTTTGATCGCGTCGCTCTGATCACCGAACTGCCGCGCCGCGACGACGAGTCCACTGCCGAGTCGCGCCGTGCGGAGCCCTAGCCGATGCGCGAGGGGATCCTCATATCCGCTGGGCTGCACGTCGGGGTCGTCGCGGCGGCGATTGCCGGGCTGCCGCGGCTTGTGGACCCGACACCACCACGCGACTCCCCGACGATCGTCGAAGTCGTGACGATCGACGCGCGCGAGGTGGCAAAGCCCGAGCCGTCGGCGCCCGCGCCGGAACCCCCGGCCGCCCAGCCCGCAACGCTCGAGCCCGCAACCGCTCGGCCGGTCGTTGCGCCGTCGCCGCCGAAAGCCGCCCCGAAACCGGTGCCGCCGGCGCCCGCGGCGAAACCGGCCTCGCCGCCCGTGGTCCCCAAGGCAAGGCCGCGGACCGCGACCGCATCCGCGCCCGCGAAACCGAAACCCGACGCGCGTGCTCGTGCGGTCACGCCGCCGCCCCCCAGGCCGCCGCCGCCGGACGCCTTTGCGGGTCTGCTGCGCAACCTCGGCAAGGAGCGCCGTCACCGCGCGGCGTCGCTGGCGCGCGCCGTGGACAGCTCGACGGAACCGGCCCGTTCCGCCACGCCGCCCGCCCCGCGCGCGGTATCGAAGATCGAGCGCCAACAGATCGCCGAGACCCTGAAAAGGGACGTCCAGGACCAGGTGTGGCGGTGTTGGAACCCACCCATCGGCGTCAAGCACGCCGAGGAGATGCGTGTCAGGGTGCGGATCCGGCTCAATCCCGACGGGACGCTGAACGGCAAACCGCATATTATCGACCAGGATCGCCTGTTCCGCGATCCGGCTTTCCGGGCCTTCGCCGAGCGCGCGGCCCGGGCGCTGCAGAACCCGCGTTGCAGCCCCCTTCGGCTTCCGCTGGCCCATTACCGGATCTGGCGCGATATCTCGTTCAACTTCGACCCCACGGAGCTGCTGCAGTGAAGATCCCGATCCCGTCCGATCGCCGCCGCCCCGCGGCCCGCCGATGGCTGGCGGCGATTGCGCTCAGCCTTGCCGCGCCGGTCGCCCAGGCGCAGCTCAGCGTCGATATCACCCGCGGCAATATCGAACCCCTGCCGATCGCCGTCCCGGACTTCCAGGGCACCGCCCCGAACGAAAAGGATTTCGGCCGCAGGATCGGCAAGGTGCTCGCTTCGGACCTGGAACGGTCCGGACTGTTCCGGCTGATCGATCCGGCGGCGTTCATCCAATCGGCCGAGGCGATCAGTGTCCGGCCGCGGTTCGCCGATTGGCGTCTGATCAATGCCCAGGCGCTGGTCAACGGCCGCGTCGCGCTGACCGCCGACGGCCGCCTGATGGTCGAGTTCCGGCTTTGGGACGTCTTTGCCGGACGCCAGCTTACCGGCGTCCGCTCCCGCACGGGGCCGCGGAACTGGCGTCAGGTCGCGCACCGCA